>JAFUDD010000268.1 GCA_017459315.1 Clostridia bacterium
GCCGGAGACCGGCGAGGTCACGACGCTGTCCGCAATCGCCTTTTCAAGCTGCTCGGCCTGCTCGCGCTTGCTGACAAGCTCATACTCGGCCTTCTTTTTATTCAGCGTGACCTCCTGCAGCTGCAGGCGCAGGGCGTACTTTTGATTCTCGCGCGCACGCGCAATGCGCTTTTCGAGCGACTCGATCTCCTCGGTCGCGCTTTGGATCGTATTCTCCTGCCCGGTAATGTCGATCAGCAGCTGTTCATAGCTGAGCTGCAGACTGTCCACATCATAGCTGAACAGCGGCATGCCCGCGGAAACGGTGTCCCCCGCCTCCACATACCGCTTTTCGATCGTCAGGTTGCTGTCCGGGTTGATCTCGATGATCTCCTTCGCCTCGACGACGCCGGAGTAGCGGTTGCTTTTGCCCGTGTAGCCGACGCCGAGGATGTTCGCCACCGACTGCACATACACCGTCTCCTCGTTCTTTTCGCCGAATACGCCCGCGATGGCGTCCTCCACCGGCTGCATAAACGCCGGAATCTCCACGCCGAGATACCGCGTCGCCGCGAAATAGCCGCCGACCGCGAGCACGATCAGCAGCAGGATCACCCAAAACACGATCCTTCCGATTCGCTTTTGCTTCATATATCATCCTTTCCCGCCGCCAAAGCAGCGGACCCTTTTTCTCTGCTTATATCATACACTTTAGTTGCGTCCAAAACGTTGCAAAATTGTAAACAATGTTCCGTATCAAGGTCGATATACTGAAATTTTACATTTGGATAAGCGGAGAATTGAAAATGTGAAAGCAGCAAAGCGGAAAGGGCGGCGGGGCGGCGCGGTGAGATGATCCGTGATTTTGACACGCCAACGCCCGCCGTGCCGATCCCTGCCGCGAGGGGGCGCGGCGCCGCACGGGACAGGGGCATGTCCGGCGCGGTTGGGAACGGCTTCCCTTTCCGTGTTCCATTGTAGCAGGCAAATGCGTCCGAAACGTCACAAAAGCATGAACAAACGCGGATTCCGCAAAGATTCCGCATTTCTTTTACATTCCCCCGCGGCGGCTTTGCGTCTTGTCTTTTCCGCGGGGATGCGGTATGATAGGCGTATGGAAACGCAACCGACAACCGAATCGCTGCCGAAGCGCCTTTGGGCGCTGTTTTGGGAGATGCTGCGCATATCCGCCTTCACGTTCGGGGGCGGGTTTGTGATCGTGACGCTGATGCAGCGGCGGTTTGTGGAGCAGCGGCATTGGCTGACCGAGGCCGAAATGCTCGATTACACGGCTTTGGCACAGACCGCGCCGGGGGCGATTGCGATCAACGCGGCGGTGCTCGTCGGGCGGCATGTGGCGGGAACGCCCGGTATGCTTGCGGCCGTGCTCGGCACGGCGATTCCGCCGGTCGCGCTGCTGTCGGTGATCTCCGTGTTCTATGCCGCGTTTGCGCAGAACCCGCATATTGCGCTGCTGCTGCGCGGGATGCAGGCGGGCGTCGCCGCCGTGCTGCTGGACGTGGCCTGCTCGCTCGGCATCAACGTATGGAAGAATAAATCGTGGGTGCATGACGCGCTGCTGCTTGCGGCGTTCATCCTCTCGTTCGTGTTCCGCGTGTCCGTCGTGTGGCTGCTGCTCGGCGCGGCGGGGATCGGCGCGGTGCTCGCGCTGCTCGAACGAAAGGGGGTGCGGCTGTGATCCTCTGGGAGCTGTTTATCACGTTCATGCAGATCAGTCTGCTTGCGGTCGGCGGCGGGTATGTGGCGATCCCGCTGATGGAAAGCACCATCGTGGAGCAGCGCGCGTGGCTGACGATGCCCGCGTTTGCCGACCTTGTGACGATTGCCGAAATGACGCCCGGCCCGATTGCGCTCAACGCCGCCACGTTCGTCGGCTTCCGCGTAGCGGGGCTGCCCGGCGCGCTGATCGCCACGCTCGGCGTGATTTTGCCGTCGCTGGTGCTCGTTTCGCTGCTGTTTTGGCTCTATCGCCGCTATCGCACGCTGGCGTTTATGCAGAGCATCCTAAAGGCTCTGCGCCCGGTCGTCGTCGCGCTGATCGCCGCCGCGGGCCTGCGTCTGCTCTATACCGCGCTGTTTTTCGCTGCCCCCGTCCTCGCCCCGACGCTGCGCGAAACGCTGTCCGGCGTCCTTGCCGCCCTCGACTGGAAGGCCGCCGTGCTGTCGCTTGCCGCCTTTATCGTGCTTCGCGCCAAGCGCCCGAGTCCGATCCTGGTGATGGCCGCCTGCGGGGCGGTGTATTGGGGGATGGGGATGGTTGGACTGTGACAACGCCTGCAGGCTGTTGATAAGGGTGCAGGAATTCGCGGTTTCGTCTCGAAGCGTATACTTTGCTATCGCGAGAGCGAAAGCGCGAATCGTTTGCGGCAAAAGATGAAAAGAAAAGGCATTCATTGCCTTTTTTTCATACAGGGGATTGATCGTCCTGTTCGCCGCAAACGGTCCTGCCCCTTTTGCGACAGCCTGCTCAATTGTGACAACTTTGCAAAACGCGTACCGAACCGCTTGCATTGCGTTCGCAAATGCGGTACACTGGTTTAGCACTCGGAAGGATAGAGTGCCAAAATGAAAATGATCCGAGGTAAGATATAGATGGCAAAGAAGCAATTCAAGACGGAATCCAAGCGGCTCCTGGATCTGATGATCAATTCGATCTACACGCACCGGGAAATCTTTCTGCGTGAGCTGATCTCGAACGCGTCCGACGCGATCGACAAGCGCTACTATGCGGCGATGCAGGCGGGCAGCACGGGCATGAACCGCGACGAATACGAGATCCGCTTAGAGCCGAACGAGGCGGAGCGCACGCTGACCGTGACGGACAACGGCTGCGGCATGACGGCGGAGGAGCTGGAAAGCAACCTCGGCACGATTGCAAAGAGCGGCACGCGCGCGTTTGCGCAGCAGCTGGAGAACGCCGAGGACATCAACGTGATCGGGCAGTTCGGCGTCGGGTTCTATTCCGCGTTCATGGTGGCGGACAAGGTGACGGTCTATTCGCACAAGGAAGGCGAGCAGGCGGCGGTTTGGGAATCCACGGGCGAGGACGGCTACACGGTCGCGCCGTGCGAGTATGCGCCCGTCGGCACGAAGATCGTGCTGCACCTCAAGGCGAACGCGGACGAGGTGGATTACGACGAGTTCTTGCAGGAATACCGTCTGACCTCTTTGGTCAAGAAATACAGCGACTACATCCGCTATCCGATCAAGATGCAGGTCGGGCGGCAGGAGAAGAAGGAAGGCACCGAGGACGAATACGAAACGGTGTATGAGGACAAGACGCTGAACAGCCGCGTCCCGCTGTGGAACAAGAACAAAAACGAGATCACAAAGGAAGAGTACAACGCGTTCTACCGCGACAACTTCTATGATTTCGACGAGCCGGTGAGCGTGCTGCACATCCGCACCGAGGGCATGCTTTCCTACACGGCGCTGCTGTTCATTCCCAAGAAGCCGGCGTTCGATTTCGGCACGAAGAACTTCAAGCGCGGCCTGAAGCTCTACGCCAACGGCGTGATGATCATGGAGCAATGCGAGGAGCTTTTGCCCGAATACTTCGGCTTTGTGAAGGGCCTTGTCGATTCGCCCGACCTGTCGCTGAACATTTCGCGTGAGATGCTGCAGCATGACCGGCAGCTGTCTGCGATTGCGAACAATCTCAAAAAGAAGATCCAGCAGGAGCTGATCCGGATGCTGAAGGACGAGCGCGACAAGTACAGCGAGTTCTTCCGTTCGTTCGGCCGCACCTTAAAATTCGGCGTCTACGACAACTACGGCGTGAACGCGGACTTTTTGAAGGACACGCTGCTGTTCCACTCCCGCGCGCTCGAAAAGGAGATCACGCTGAAGGAGTACGCCGACGCGATGCCGGAGGAGCAGAAGAGCATCTATTACGCCGCGGGCGACAACCTTGCGCAGGTCGTGAAGCTGCCGCAGACCGAGCGCGTGGCCGAAAAGGGCTATGATATCCTCTGCCTCACCGACGACGTGGACGAGTTTGCGCTGCGCGTGATGCGCGAATACAACGAAAAGCCGTTTATGTCCGTGTCCGATCCGTCGCTGGATCTCGCCTCCGAGGACGAGAAGAAGGCCATGGAGGAGAAAAAGACCGAGAGCAAGGACTTGCTCGAGCGCATCAAGACCGCGCTCGGCGACAAGGTCACCAAGGTGCAGCTGACCGACCGGCTGAAATCCACGGTCGCGTGCCTGACCGGCGAGGACGGCATGAGCGTCGAGATGTATAAGGTGCTGCGGCAGATGCCGAACGGCGACACCGTCCCGATGACGTTCACGCTCGAGCTGAACCCGGATCACCCGCTGTTCGCCAAGCTCGGCACGCTCGACGATGAACAGCTCAAGGACTACGCCGAGCTGATCTTTGCGCAGGCAACGCTGATGGCGGGGCTGCCGCTCGACGATCCTGCCGCGTTCTCCGAGGCCGTGTGCAAGCTGATGTAACGACAAAAATCATACAGAAAAGGAACGGACAACGCATCCGTTCCTTTTTGATTGCCTATGTTGCTTTTGCGGCGTGTGCCGGTCACTCGAACGCCGCGGCGACCTCCTTCAAGAGATCGCGGATCGGCAAGTGCTGCGGGCAGATGTTTTCGCATTGGCCGCACTCGATGCAGTCGCTCGGCTTGCCGCCCTTTTCGACGATGCGGCCGAAGCGCCAGCGGATGCCCTTTTCCTGCCCGGGGAACTGCGTCAGCTCGTTCTTGCGCTTGAACAGGGCGGGAATGTTGATCGACATCGGGCAGCCCTCCGTGCAGTAGCGGCAGGCGGTGCAGGCGATGAGCCCCTCGCCGCGCAGGATCGAAACGACCTTCTGCACCGCGGCCTGCTCGGTTTCGTTCAGCGGCTTGAAATCGGCCATGAACGAGAGGTTGTCCTCCATCTGCGCAACGTCGTTCATGCCGGACAGCACCATAAAGATGCCCTCAAACCCCGCCGCAAAGCGGATCGCGTAGCTCGCGGGCGAGCCGCCGCCGAGATCGGTGAGCACCTTGGTCGCGTCGTCGTTCATCAGGGCAAGGCTGCCGCCCTTGACCGGCTCCATCACGATCACCGGCTTGTCGTGCTTGCGGCAGACCTCATACACCCCGCGGGACTGGATCTCCGGGCTGTCGTAATCGAGGTAGTTGAACTGGATCTGGACGGCCTCGATCTCCGGATGCTCGGATAAAATACGATCGAGCACCTCCGGCGTGTCGTGGAACGACATGCAAAGATGCTTGATGCGGCCCTCCTTCAAAAAGTCCTTGACCTGCTCATACGCGTTCAGCCGGTTCAGCTTTTTATCCATCTCGTCGTCGTTCGCGTGGAGCAGGTAGAAATCGAAATAGTCCACGCCGCAGGCTTCGAGCTGCTTTTCAAAGAACGGGCGCACGTCCTCCGCGTTCTCGATGGAAAACGCCGAGAGCTTGTTCGCCAGCACATACGCTTCGCGCGGGTAACGCTTCACCAGGCCCTCGCGGATCGCCAGCTCGCTTTTGCCGTCGATGTAGGGATGCGCGGTGTCGAAATAGTTGCACCCCGCCGCCAAAAAGCGATCCACCATCGCGTTGAAATTCTCCTGATCGACCTCGTTGTTCTCCGTCATTTTCAGCCGCATACAGCCGAAGCCGAAATTCTTTTTGACCTCCGGGAAAGCCGCCATACCGTTTCTCCTCCTGTGTTGATGCTTCTATATTAGAAGAAAACAAACGGTTAGTCAAGTCTACACAAAAGGCGGCGGTCTTTGGACACAATCCCGAAAAATCCCGCCCGGCGGCGATTGACAAGCGGCGGGTTCTTTGGTATCATATAGGAGATAATTTGTATTCGGAGGTTATTACCATGACGCATATCAAGTCGATCAACACCCGTAACCTTTGCGAGAGCGCGAAGAACGGCGGCTGCGGCGAGTGCCAGACTTCCTGCCAGTCCGCCTGCAAGACGAGCTGCGGCATCGCCAACCAGAAGTGCGAAAAGGCGAGCAAATAAGCCGCCGCGGATTTACCGGATCAGCCGCTCCTTTCGGGCGGCCTTCTTTATGTCATCCAAAGGAGGACACAGATGATTCACCAATACAAGCTCGGCGGGTACAACATCGTGCTCGACGTCTGCTCCGGGGCGGTGCATGTCGTGGACGATCTGAGCTACGACGTGATCGCGGCGTTTGAAAGCGGCGACAAGGACGCGGTGTTGTCAGCGGTTTTAGCCGCGCACCCGGACGATCCCGCCTATACGTGCGAGGCGCTTTCGGAATGTTACGACGAGGTGGCCGGGCTGAAGGAAGCGGGGCAGCTCTTTTCGCCCGACACGTTCGCGCCGATGGCGGGGACGCTGAAGCGCCGCGCGGCGGGCGTCGTGAAGGCGCTGTGCCGGCACGTCGCGCATACCTGCAACCTCAACTGCGCCTACTGCTTTGCTTCGCAGGGCAAGTACCACGGCGAGCGCGCAGTCATGTCGTTCGAGGTCGGCAAGCAGGCGCTGGACTTCCTCGTGGCGCACTCCGGCACGCGGCACAATCTGGAGGTGGACTTTTTCGGCGGCGAGCCGCTGATGAACTTTCAGGTCGTGAAGGACCTCGTTGCCTACGCGCGGACGCTGGAGCCGAAATACAACAAGCATTTCCGCTTCACGCTGACGACCAACGGCGTGCTGATCGACGACGACGTGATCGACTTCTGCAACCGCGAGATGAGCAACGTGGTGTTGAGCCTCGACGGGCGCAAGGAGGTGCACGACCGCTACCGCGTGGACTATGCGGGGCACGGCAGCTGGGAAAAGATCGTGCCGAAGTTTCAAAAGCTCGTCGCCGCGCGCGAGGGCAAGAACTATTACATGCGCGGCACGTTCACGCACCAGAACCCGGACTTTTTGAACGATATCCAGACGATGCTCGACCTTGGCTTTACCGAGCTTTCGATGGAGCCGGTCGTGTGCGCCGAGGACAGCCCGGATCGGCTGACGGACGAGGACTTCCCGATCCTCTGCGAGCAGTATGAAAAGCTGGCCGAGCTGATGATCCGCCGCCGTCGTGAGGGGCGTCCGTTCACGTTCTATCATTACATGATCGACCTTTCGGGCGGGCCGTGCATCTATAAGCGCATTTCGGGCTGCGGCTCCGGCACCGAATACATGGCGGTCACGCCGTGGGGCGACCTCTACCCCTGCCACCAGTTTGTCGGGGACGAGCATTTCCGCTTGGGCGATATCTGGAACGGCGTGACGAACACCGACGTGCAGAACGAATTTGCCTGCTGCAACGTCTATGCGCACGAGGAGTGCAAGGACTGCTGGGCGCGGCTCTACTGCTCCGGCGGGTGCGCCGCTAACGCCTACCATGCGACCGGCCGCGTGACCGGCGTGTACCGCTACGGCTGCGAGCTGTTCAAAAAGCGCATGGAGTGCGCGATCATGGCCGCCGTGGACGAGCAGCTTGCGAACGAACCGGAGAACGCCGATGCGTGAGCCGACCCCGACGCCGATCTGCGATTTTGTCCGCGCGTATGCCGCTTCGGACGCCGCGCGGCTGCACATGCCGGGGCACCAGGGCAAAAGCCGCCTCGGCTGCGAGCCGCTCGACATCACCGAGATCGACGGCGCGGACGCGCTGTTTGAGGCAGACGGTATCATTGCCGAAAGCGAACGGTACGCCGCCATGCACTTCGGCTGTCCGACGCTGTACAGCACGGAAGGCTCGTCGCTCTGCATCCGCGCGATGCTGTTCCTTGCGATTGCGCGCAAGACCGGCGCAGGGCGCAAGACCGTCCTTGCCGCGCGGAACGCGCACCGCGTGTTCCTGTCCGCCGCTGCGCTGCTCGATTTCGACCCGGTGTGGCTCGGCAGCGGGTATCTTTCCGTCGAGCTGACGGCAAAGGACGTGGAGGCCGCGCTGCTGCAAAAGCCCGACGCCGCGGCGGTATATCTGACCTCGCCGGATTACCTCGGGCATACGCTCGATATTGCGGGGATCGCCAAGGTCTGCCGGGCGTTTTCCGTGCCGCTGCTGGTCGATAACGCGCACGGGGCGTACCTCAAATTTTTGCCTGCGTCGCGGCACCCCATCGACCTCGGGGCCGACATGGCCTGCGATTCGGCGCACAAGACGCTGCCCGCGCTGACCGGAACCGCGTACCTGCATATCGCGCCGGACGACGGCTACGGCTTTTTCCGGGACGCCAAACGCGCGCTGGCGCTGTTCGGCTCCACAAGCCCGTCGTATCTGCTGCTGCAATCGCTCGACCTTTGCAACCGGCTCCTGGACGACTTTCCCGCAAGGCTCCTGTCGCTGCTGCCGAAGATCGAAACGCTGAAAGCCGCCTTGACCGCGCACGGCTATGTGCTGCTTGGCGACGAGCCGTGCAAGCTGACCGTGGACGCCAAGGCGTTCGGGTACACCGGGGACGCGCTTGCCGCGATCTTGCAAAGCTGCGGGATCATTGCAGAGTTTCACGACCCGGATTACGTTGTTTTGATGCTCTCGCCGGACAATACCGATGCGGATCTAAAGCGCCTTTCGGACGCGCTGCTGCGCCTGCCGCCGCTTGCGCCGCTTGCAAAGCCCGCTTGGAGAGAGGAACCGCCCTTAATGCGCATGACCGTGCGTGAGGCGACGTTTGCCCCGCAGGAAACGGTGCCCGTGGAAAAGGCGGCGGGGCGCGTGCTCGCATCGCCGTGCGTCGGCTGTCCGCCCGCCGTGCCGGTCGTGATGTGCGGCGAAACGATCACCGAAGCGGCGATCCGGCAGTTTTGCTATTACGGGATCCGCAAGGTCGCGGTCGTGCTGTAATTTTTGCTTGCCAAAACATACCCCTGTATGGTAACATATAAAGACAGGTCAAAAAGGAGACATACCCATGAAGAAAATTGGTTTGTATATGCTGCTGACGGTGCTTGCGCTGTCGATGATCGGCTGTGCCTGCGGCCGCCAGAACACGCAGACCGGGCCGGAGAATGCGAACTTTGCGGTCGTGGTCGAGGACGCGTGGACGAACGAAGTGCTGCAGTATTTCCAGGCGCACACGGGCTACCTGCCCGCCGTCACCGTGCTGAACGAGGAGACGCTTGCGGCGACTGCCGAGGCGCTGACGGAGGAAAGCCTTCCCGCCGAGCGCGCCGACGTGCTGCAAAAGCTGACCCAAGGCGCGACGTGTCTGCTGCTGAAGGACGCGGCGCTGATCGAGGAGTTTAAGGCGCTCGGCTTTACGGTGAACAACGACGCGCTTGCCGCGCTCACCTCCACCTACCGCAGCGAAAAC
>JAFUDD010000269.1 GCA_017459315.1 Clostridia bacterium
ACTCGTCGGTGACGAGCGCGGACGCGGTGAAGTTCGGGCCGCCGTGGAGGACGCGATGGCCGACGGCCGCTACCTCCGCCATATCCTTGATGACGCCGATCTTTGCATCGGTGAGGACGCCGAGGACCAGCTCGATCGCCTGCTGATGCGTGGGCATCGGGGATTCCTTCTGGAACTTTTCGCCGCCAGTGGGCTGATAGGTCAGCTTGCCGTCGATGCCGATGCGCTCGCAAAGGCCCTTGGCGAGGACGGCCTCGGTGTCGATGTCGATGAGCTGATATTTTAAGGACGAGCTGCCCGCGTTAATGACGAGAACGGTTTTCATGCTGCTGTTGCTCCTTTACTGAATCTGTGCCTGGACTGCGGTGATCGCAACGACGGAAACGATATCGTCCACGCTGCATCCGCGGGAAAGGTCGTTGATCGGGGCGGCAAAGCCCTGGCAGATCGGGCCGATGGCATCCGCGCCCGCCAGACGCTGCACGAGCTTATAGCCGATGTTGCCCGCCTGCAGATCGGGGAAAACAAGCACGTTCGCCTTGCCCGCGACCGGGGAACCGGGGCTCTTGAGCTGACCGACGGATTCGACCAGCGCGGCGTCCGCCTGCAGCTCGCCGTCTACGTTGAGGTCGGGCGCGAGCTCATGCACGAGCTTCGTAGCCGCAACGACCTTATCGACGTTCTCATGCTTGGCGCTGCCCTTGGTGGAGAACGACAGCATCGCTACGCGCGGCTCCATGCCGCACAGCGCCTTGGCGCTCTCGGCGGAGGAAATCGCAATCGCCGCAAGCTGCTCGGCGGTCGGGTTCGGGTTCACGGCGCAGTCCGCAAAGATCAAAAGACCGTCGTCGCCGTATTTCTTATTCGGAACTTCCATGACAAAGCAGCTCGACACCGTGCTGATGCCCGGCTTCGTCTTGATGATCTGCAGACCCGGACGGAGGGTGTTGCCGGTCGTGTTGATTGCGCCGGAAACGAAGCCGTCGGCTTTCTTGTCCTTAATCATCATCGCCGCATAAAACAGCGGGTCCGCGATCATCGCATGCGCCTTTTCGGGCGTGACGCCCTTGGCCTTGCGCAGCTCGTAGAACCACTCGGAATAGCGTTCATAGTCCTCGGCCTCGGTCGGGTTGATCGTGTCGATGCCCTCGAGCGAAACGCCGAATTTATCCGCCGTCGCCTGAATGTCCTCTTTCTTACCGAACAGGGTCACCTTGGCAAGCCCCTCCGCCATAATGCGGGCTGCCGCCTGCACCGTGCGCTCCTCGGCGCCCTCCGGCAGAAGAATGTGCTTTTTGTCCGCCTTGGCCTTCGCCTTGATCGTCTCCATCAATGACATATCCATAAACCTCCAAAATAAGTTTATAAATTATTCTACCATATCTTGCGAAAAAATGGTATACTGGATTTGAAATATTTTCAAAGAGGTGATACCGTGCGCGTCGTGGGCATCGTTGCGGAATACAATCCGCTGCATAACGGGCATATTTACCACATGGAGGAGGCCAAAAGGCAGGCCGAAGCCGACTTTTGCATCATCGCCATGTCGGGCAACTTCGTGCAGCGCGGCGAACCCGCCTGCACCGACAAGTTTACGCGCGCCGACTGGGCGCTTCGCGCGGGGGCGGATCTGGTCGTGGAGATCCCGCAATGCCTCGCCGTCGCGTCCGCCGAACGCTATGCCGAGGGCGCGATCAAGATTCTCGCCGCGACCGGCGTCGTCACCGATATCGCCTTCGGCGTGGAGACCGACGATCTCGAGGCGCTCTACCGCATTGCGGACATTCTCGACCGCGAGCCGCAGGCGTTCCGCGTAAACCTTGCCTACCATCTCAAGCAAGGCAAGTCCTATCCGAGCGCCCAGTTCGACGCGCTTTCGGAGCTCGACATTCCGCGCAGCGACGTGGCGATTCTGACGCAGCCGAACAATATTCTCGCGGTCGAATACATCAAGGCGATCCGAAGGTTTGCGCCGCACCTTCGTCCGCTGCCGATCCTGCGCCGCGGGAACAGCTATAACGATACCGAGCTGACCGGCCCGCTTTCGAGCGCGACCGCGATCCGGCAGGCGCTTCGGGACGGCAACACGGAGGTACTGAATGCAATGCCGCTGTTCGTCAGCGGGGCCATGCGCTTTGACGAGGACTTCCCCGCGACGCTTGACGATTTCGGCCCGCTGATTCTCTACCGTCTGCGCGCCATGACGCTTTCCGAGCTTGCCGCCCTGCCGGACGTGGCCGAGGGCTTCGAGCAGGTGATCGCCCGCGCCGTGCGCACCGCACCGGATATCGACACGTTCCTTGCCTCGATCAAGTCCAAACGCTATACGATGGCGCGCTGCAAGCGCATTGCGATCTCGGCCCTGCTGCAAATTCCCGGCACGCTGTCGGACGAGCTTTTGAACGAGCGCGGCAATCTGTACCTTCGCGTGCTCGGCTTCCTTGCCGATTCGCGCGGGCTGCTTGCTGCCATGGCCAGCGCGGGCAGCGCCCCGATCATCCTGCGCCATGCGGACGTGCAAAACTGCACGGTCGCCGCGCGCGGCTCAATGGCGATCGACGCGTTTTCGACCGACCTGTTCGGATATGTGTTCCGCCGGGACGTGCATCACGATTCGCAAAGCGCGGTGAAGCTGTAAAGGCTCCCGTTCCCGAATGTGAATATCGCTTCCTCTCCCCCGCATACACTCCTGCGGGGGTGATTTTTTGTTTTGGCTGCTGCTTGTCGTGCTTTG
>JAFUDD010000270.1 GCA_017459315.1 Clostridia bacterium
CGCACGTCCCGCACGCCCTGCGCCTCCGCGGTCAGCAGCGCCGCCGCATAGACCGCAAGGGAGGCGGCGTAAACGCCCGCCATAGTCCACACGAACAGCACGACGAGGTCGAGCCGCACCGACGCGTTATCGGCGTCGATCTCGATCAGCAGTCGAAACAGCGGCGCGGACAGGGAACGAAGCTCCGTATAGCGATAGCACAGGCCGAGGCAGACCTCCGCCGTCAGCGTGACAAGCCCGCCGAGCCAAAGCCCGCGCCGTCCGGCGGACAGGACGTTTCGCCATCCCTGCGCTCCGCGCGCGGTTGCCAGCAGCATCAATACGGTCGGGACGAACCGCAGCAGCGATACGACGCTTTGCCGCAGCCACACATGACCGTCGGGCCACAGCGGAAACAGCCGGTACGCCCGATAATACGGCGCGTCGGACGCAAGTCCCGTCAGCGCCGCCAGCAGCACAAGCGGCAGCAGCACCCGCGCTGTGCGCGTCAGCGTTTCCATGCCGAACAAAGCCAAAAGCGCGGCACACGGCCACAGATACACGAGCAGCGCGGCAGGCGTTGCTTCGATATAAATGAAGGAGGACAGCGCCCGCAAAAACCGCGCGGTCGGCAGCGCCGCCGCAAGGAGCAGCGCGCCGGACAGCAGCAGCGAAACAGGCAGCGACAGAAACGCCGGAAGCCGCCGCAAAAGCCCGCCGAGGCTATTCGCACCGATGCCGCGAAGCCGCCGCACCGTGATTTCCAGCAACAGCCATGCGAACAGCAGCGACGCCCCCGTGGCAAAATGCCGCACATTTCCGTCCCGATAGAACGCCGCCTCATCCATCGAGAAGCAGCCACAAACGACGGTGAGCAGCGTCGCCGCCGCGGTCAGCTCCTGCCGTCCGAACCGTCCGAGCCGATCATTCACAGCCGTCCCTCCGCGTTCAGCATGTCCTGCGGGCCAACATTCTGCGGTGCTTTTCCGCGTCGCAAAAACGGCCGGACACGCCGCGTTTTCGGGGCAAACGGCGCCAGC
Organism: Clostridia bacterium; assembly: GCA_017459315.1. The sequence continues at coordinate 1,020 of JAFUDD010000270.1, forward strand.
ATCGGCACGCCGAACGACTTGACGCTGCACAGCCCCGCGATCGTGAACAGTGTGACGGTGCCGAGCCCGACAAACCCGCCCAGCGCCGCCGCGACGCACAGGGCGATCCGGTAATACGCGACGCAGATCTGCGTGCTGTAATCGGGAATCGTGAAATTGCCAAGACCCGACAGCGCGACGATAATCAGCGCAATCGTCGAAACGAGGTGCGCCGCCACCGCCGCCTGCCCAAGCAGCAGCCCGCCGATGATCCCGATGGCATGACCGACGACGCCCGGCACACGCACGCCCGCCTCGCGCACAAGCTGAAACACCAAAAGCAGAAAGATCATCTCCACGGGCATCGGCAGAAACACCATGACGTGACTTGACAGCACGACGGAGAGCACCTCGCCCGAAAGCTGCCCTGCATGGTGCTCGGCAAGCGCCAGAAAGTAGGTGGGCATCCACACCGACAGCACGCAGCCGACTGCACGCACGACCCGCAGCAGCGTCCCGACCGGGCGGCGCACCGCCGCGTCCTCCGCGCTCGAAAACAGCAAGCCAAGCGTGACCGGCAGCACGCAGGCAATCGGACTGCCCTCGATCAGAATGGCGGCCTTTCCGTCCGCAATCGCCGCCGCAACGCGATCCGGACGCTCGGTTTTCAGCGTTTGCGGCAGCGGCAGCCAAGGATAGTCCTCGATGGCCTGCTCGATCATCCCGACCGACAGCGGCCGATCCGCGCGCACCGACGCAAGCCGCCGCTGTATTTCCGTAAGCAGCCGTTGATGGATCACACCGTCCGCATAGCACAGGGCAAGCTGCCGCCCCGTACCGTCCCGCGCCGGCCGGAACGATGCAACAAAAGACGGCGTTTTCAGGATACGCCGCAGCAGCGTGATATTGGTGCGCAGGTTTTCATTGAACGCTTCGTGCGGGCCGAGCACGACCGGCTCGTTTTCCGGCGTTCCGACGGAACGCGACGCATACCCGCGCGTATCGAACAGCAGACAGACGTCGCGCCCTTCAAGAAACAGCGCCGTGCGCCCCTCCGTGATCGCGCGGATCGCCTCGGCAAAGTCCCGGCTTTCGCTCGCCTCGCAGACCGTGAAGACGTTTTTTTGCAGATACCGTTCCGGATGCGGCAGTACTTTTGGCAGCGTTGCCGCCATGCCGGGGCCGAGCAGAAAATCGTCGATCAGCTTGCCGTCCGCCATGCCGTTCAAAAATGCCGCAAGCGCGTCCGTCCGCCCGCCGACGCGAAACGGCCGCAGGATCAGATCGGGGTTCGTTTCGGCGCGAAATTGCTTACGCAGCGCCGTCTGCACCGCGTCGAGCCCGGATGGGATATTGTCCGGCGGCGGCGCGGGGCGCGATACCGTCGCGGGGCCGTCCTCCGGCGTGCCGCGCTCGCTTTCGAGCAGCTCGAACGCCCGATACGGTTCATCGAACCGGAAAAGGGATTGTCGTTTCATACGGACAGTATGCGCAAAAGCTGCCGTCGCATACCGGCCATAAAAAAGAAGATTCCCATTGCGGAAATCCTCTTATCTCACTTTTTGATACGGCTCGGCAAGCGGATCGGCAAGCAGCGCCTCCTTCTTTGCCTTCGGCAGCCGCTTGATGCGATATTCCAATCGCATCGCGTCGGTCTTGCTCTCCGTAGCCCACGCGGCGGCAATATACTGCGGCGGGCGGCTTTTGGTGTATTTGGCGCCCTTGCCCGCGGCGTGCGCGGCATAGCGGCGGTCTATATCATCGGTATAGCCGGTATACAACGACCCGCCTTGGCAGCGCAGCATATACACGTAATACATCAGGCGCTCCTCTTGCCGACCGGCAGCTGCGACAGGATCACCGCGGCGAACACGAGCGCGCAGCCCAAAAGCTCCCGCACCGAAAGCACCTGCCCTAAGAGCAGCCAGCCGAAGAGCACGGCGAATACGGATTCAAGGCTCATCAGCAGCGACGCGGCGGTCGGCTCGATCTCGCGCTGTCCCAATACCTGCAGCGTGTACCCGACCGCGCCGGACGCCAGCCCTGCATACAGGATCGTGTATTTGGCGTCCCACACGCTTTGCCATGTCGGCTGCTCGAACAGGAACATCGGCACGACGAGCAGCAGCCCGGCCGTCAAAAACTCGGTGCAGGAGAGCAGCACGGCGTCCGCCCCGCGCGCCATGAAAAAGTCGATAAACAAAATCTGAAACGCGAACAGCAGCGCGTCTCCGATCAAAAGCCAGTCGCCGAGCTCGATGGTCAGCGATCCGGTGACGCACAGAAAATACGACCCGATCAGGGCGAGCAGCACCGACGCTGCCGCAAGCCATGTGATTTTCCGCTTGAAAAACACGCCGAACACCGGCACCAGTACGATATACAGCGCCGTCAAAAAGCCAGCCTTGCCCGCGCTCGTCACCGCAATGCCGTACTGCTGCAGCGTCGCCGCGCCGCACATGAAGACGCCGACCACGATCCCGCCGAGGATCGAGATGCGATTGATGCTGCGAAGCTCGGCCTTTGTTCCCGTCCGATACCTTGGATCGAACCGGTGGAACGCCCAAACGACCGGCACAAGCGCAACGCCGCCGAGCAGGATGCGCACACACGAATACGTCAGCGGACCGAGATAGCGCATGCCGTCGCTTTGGGCAACGTAGGAAAGCCCCCAGATCACGGTGGCAACGAGCAGCACTATGGCGCC
>JAFUDD010000271.1 GCA_017459315.1 Clostridia bacterium
CCCTTTTTACGTGTAAAATATACGTTAAGAAAACGTTTACTCAAACCTTAGCATGAGAAAACGATTACCTAAACACAACCGGTCGGAGGGGCGTACCCCTTCGGCATTGCGACGGATCACGGCTTGGGACGGTGCGTATGAAGAAGAAACAGGGTATGGCTTGGATACTGGCGATCTGCCTGCTGCTCGGCGAGCTTGTCGGCCTCGTGCCGGTGCCTGCGGCGGCGGAAGCGTCCGCGTCCGCAGAACCGAAAGCGGCGGCCACGGCGGCGTATGCGGCGTATTTGGCGGCGCACGGCGATCCGGCGGCAGCGGCGGCAAACGATACGATCACAATTCCGGCAGCCTCGGTCAACGAGACCGAAGCCTATCTTGCCGAGTATCAAGGCAAAAGCTCTGTTCTCGTCTGGGACGAGCAGGGCACGGCGTATTCGTGGACGTTCACCGCAAAAACCGCGGGATACTACCGCCTTGCGCTGACCTACGCGGGCGTGGCAAACAAACAGTATGATATCACACTCGACGTGCTGCTGGACGGCGCTGCGCCGTATCCGAACACGCTCGGCGTCAAGCTGCATCGTCTGTTCCTCGACGAGACCTACGCCGGCCCCGGCGAGAACGTATTTTTGCAGAACCTGAACGGCGACGAGATCATGCCCGCGCTGTCCGAGCAGTACGTATGGCAGACGCAGTATATTTACGATTCGCAGGGCGCGTATCCCGCGCCGCTGTATTACTGGCTCGACACGGGCGAGCATACGATCACCCTTACCTTAAAGGACGAAGCCTTTGCGCTCGATGCAATCACCTTTCTGAACCTCCCCAAGGAGCCGACCTACGCCGAAACGCTCGCTGCCCATGCAGACGCGGCGGATACAAACGGCGTTCTTCTGACCTATGAGGCCGAAAAAAGCTATCTCAAAAACGACGTGACGCTGTTCGCCACCTACGACACCGCGTACAGCCACGTCACGCCGGCGAGCGCCGAAAACATTCTCTACAACACCATCGGCAAGAACACATGGAAAAAGGCCGGGCAGACGATCACGTGGGAAATCGACGTACCCCAGACCGGCTGGTACTGCGTCGCGTGCAAGGTCAAGCAATATGACAAGAGCAACGCGTATTCGACGCGCGCGTTCACGATCGACGGCGAGCCGATCTGCGTCGAGGCCGACGCGCAAAAGTTCCCGTATAAAACCGGCTGGTACGTGCAGCGGCTCGAAGCCGAGGGCGGCGAGCCGATCAAGGTGTATCTGACCGCAGGCCGCCATGTGCTCGGCATGCGCGCGGTGCTGGACGAGGAGCTGGCAAGCGTGCTGCGCGATGTGAACGGCACGATGGAGCGCCTGCAGACATGGTACCGCGAGATCATCAAGATCACGGGCTTCAACGCCGATGCCGAGCGCATCACGATCGACGCCAACCGCGATTTCAGCCTCGAAAAGAACGTGCCGGGCCTGCTCGAAGGTCTTGCCGCATGCAAGGCCGAGCTGGACGGCTACTACCAGCGGATCGACGAAATTTCCGAAATCTCCACTGCGAGCGCGTCGATCCTGTCCGAAACCTCGTCGCTGCTCGGCAAGCTCATCAAGCGTCCCAAAAGGATCGTGCCGCAGATCGAAACGCTGCGCTCGGATATTTCGAGCCTTGCGACATGGGTCATCGACATGCAGACGCAGCCGCTGCAGATGGATAAGCTGTATATCTACTCGCCGGACGTGAAAACGCCGCAGGTGGACAACAATATCTTCGCGCAGATCTGGTACCGCTTTTTGATGTTCCTGCACTCGTTCAAGGGCGGCACGACCGCCGTGACCGGCACCGTGCAGACCGCCGCCGACGCTCCGACGATCCGCGTGTGGATCTCCACCGCCGACATCACGACCACCGGCGCGTCCTCCGGCCGCGATCAGGCGATCATTCTGAAGCGGCTGATCGACGAATCCTTCACGGCCTCGACCGGCATCAACGTGGAGGTCAGCCTCGTTTCCGGCTCCGATACGCTTGTGCAGGCGGTGCTGGCGGGCGAGGGGCCGGATGTGGCGCTGTTCACCTCGACCGATACGCCGGTCAACCTTGCGATGCGCGGCGCGGTGCTGGATTTAAGTCAGTTCGATGGCTTTGCCGAAACGACAAAGCAGTTCACCCAAAGCGCGGTCACGCCGTTTTGGTATCAGGGCGGGTGCTACGCGTTCCCCGAAACGCAGAATTTCAACGTCCTGTTCTACCGCACCGATATCTACGAGGAATTGGAACTGAAGCCCCCGACGACGTGGGACGAGTTCTATGAACAGGTGATCTACCTTTCGAACCACAACTACATGGTCGGCGTGCCGCAGAACCAGAACATCTTTGAATCGTTCCTCTACCAGTCCGGCACAACGTTCTATACGCCTGACTTTTCGGCTTCCACGTTCGACACCGAGGAAGCCTTGGAATCGTTCCAAAGCTGGACGGGGCTGTACACCAAATACAGCCTATCGCTGATCTTTGACTTTTTCAATCGCTTCCGGAGCGGCGAAATGGCGCTCGCCATCGAGCCGTATAACCAGGTCAACTACCTCTATTCCGCGGCGCCGGAGCTGGACGGCCTGTGGCAGATCGCGCCGCTGCCCGCCACGGTGCGCGCCGACGGCACGGTGAGCGGCGTCGAAACCTGCTCGTCCACCGGGTGCATCGCCTTAAAGGGCACGACCCACCCGGAGGAAGCCTATCAATTCCTGTCGTGGTGGGTATCCGCCAAGACGCAGGGCGATTTCGGCACGCAGGTGGAGCAGACGCTCGGCGTTGCCGCGCGATACGGCACGGCGAACTTAGAGGCGTTCGAGCGCATCCCGTGGAACCCGGAGCAGGCCGCGGTCATCCGGCAGCAGCGGCAGAACACCGTCGCGGTCGAGCAGATCCCCGGCAATTACTACATCGCCCGCAACCTCTCGTTTGCGTTCCGCGCGGTCGTGTACAACAAGGCGAACCTAAGAGAAACGCTCTATAAGTACAACATCGAGATCAATAAAGAGCTGGCCCGCAAGCAAAAGGAATTCAGCTATCGGTAAAGGAGGTCGCCATGGAATCCGCTTCGCTGCAAAAGAAAAGACCGGCAAAAGCGCGCGTCTGGTTCCGCAAGCAGGGGCCGAGCCTCGCTTTTTTGGCGCCGTTTACCGTGTTCTTCTTCCTGTTCACGATCCTGCCGATCATGGCGGCCATCGTGCTCAGCTTCACGTACTTCAACATGGTCAGCACGCCGACGTTCGTGGGCTTCGAGAACTATGTGCGCCTGTTCTTCGACGACGACGTGTTCTGGATCGCCCTCCGCAACACCGCGATCTTTGCGATGATCACCGGCCCGATCAGCTATGTGCTGTCGTTCTTCGTGGCGTGGCTGATCAACGAATTCAACCGCACCGTGCGCACGATTTTAACGCTGATCTTCTACCTCCCGTCGCTCGCCGGCAACGTGTATTTTGTTTGGACGTACATCTTCTCCGGCGACAGCAACGGCTTTCTGAACAGCATCCTGATCCGGCTCGGCCTGCTCTACGGGCCTCTGCAATGGCTGACCGACACCAAGTACATGATGGCAGTCGTGATCGTCGTGATCTTGTGGCTGTCGCTCGGCACGGGCTTTCTGTCGTTCGTCGCGGGCCTGCAGTCGCTGAACCGCGAGCTGTTCGAGTCCGCCGCCATCGACGGCATCCCGAACCGCTTTGCCGAGCTTTGGTATATCACCCTGCCGCAGATGGGGCCGCAGCTTTTGTTCGGCGCGGTCATGCAGATTTCCACATCGTTCGCCATCGGCTATGAGTGTATGAACCTCACGGGCTTTCCGTCCACCGACTACGCGACGCAGACGCTTGTGCTGCACATCCTCGATTTCGGACAGGTTCGCTTCGAAACGGGCTATGCCTGCGCGATCGCGGTCGTGCTGTTTGCGCTGATGCTGCTGATGTGGAAGGTCATCAATAAAGTCCTGAGTAAGTGGTTATAAGGGGGTGAAGCGTATGGAATCCGTAACCGTGAAAGCCCCGAAAAAGCGGGAAAAACGTTACCGCCGCGTGACCCTGTCGCGCTCGGTCGGCGGCACCGTCGTCATCTTCGCGTTTCTCATTCTGATCGGCGCGTTTATGGTGCTGCCGCTTGTGTACGTGCTCGTCACCGCGTTCAAGCCGCTGAATGAAATTCTGGCATACCCGCCGAAGTTCTTCGTGCAGCATCCGACGCTCGCCAACTTCCGCGACCTCATCGAGATCACGCAGGAAACGTGGGTGCCGTTCGAACGGTCGCTGTTCAATTCGCTGATGCTTGCGATCCTCGGCACGTTTGTGTACATCATCATCGCGTCGCTTGCGGCGTACCCGCTGGCGAAGAATCGCTCTAAATGGGTGTACGTCTATTATCAGGTCGTCGTGCTCGCGATCCTGTTCCGCCCGGAGGTCACAAGGACGCCGCTGTACATCATCATTTCGCGGCTCGGCCTCATCAATACCTATTGGTCGCTGCTGCTGCCGGTGCTGGCGGGCAGCTTCGGCGTGTTCCTGATGCGCCAGTTCATGATGACGATTCCGGACGAAATGTTAGAGGCCGCGCGCATCGACGGCGCGAACGAGTTCACGATCTTCTGGCAGTTCATTATGCCGTCGGTCAAGCCCGCATGGATGACGCTGACGATCTTCACGTTCAAGGATCTGTGGAACACCGGCGAATCGCAGTATATCTACGAGGAAACGTTAAAGACGCTGACCGCGGTCATGCAGTCGATCTCCTCGGCGGGCATTGCGCGTGCCGGCGCGGGCGCGGTCGTGGCCTTGATCATGATGCTTCCGCCGATCGTCGTGTTCATCATTTCCCAGTCGTCGGTCATCGAAACGATGGCGACCTCCGGCATCAAGGGATAAGGGGGTGCGACGATGAAACGGTTACAACGCTTCTTATCCGCGGCGCTTTCGCTGCTCCTTTGTCTGCTGCCGCTTCTTGCGGTCGCGGACGATTCGGAGGTGCCGTATCAGACCTATACCTATGACCGGTGGAGCAATCCGACGCCGACGCCCAACGCCTATCTGCCCACGCGCAGCATCGGCGGTGCACAGCTCGGCTGCGGCAACTTCAGCGCCGCGCAGGATCTGTTCTATAACGAGGCGCGGCATGAAATCTACGTGGCCGACTCCGGCAACGCGAGGATCCTTGTGCTGGACGAGGACTTTACGCTGCTGCGGGAGATCAAGGAATTGAACAACCCCGACGGCGAAGCCTACGCGCTGAAAAACCCGCAGGGGCTTTTCGTGCAGGACGACGGCACGGCCTATATCTGCGACATGGGTAATCAGCAGGTCGTCGTCGCGGACGAAAGCGGGACGCTTGTCCGCATCCTGCCGACGCCCGTTTCGCCGCTGCTGCCGGAGAACTTCAACTATCTGCCGACCAAAATCGTCGTGGACGAAAACGGCAGGATCTATATCCTCTCGCGCGGCGTGTACCAAGGACTGATCTATCTGGAGCCGGACGGGACGTTCATCAAATTCTTCGGGCCCAACGAAGTGGAAATGACGTTCGGGCGGCAGGTGCAAAAGCTCTGGAAGTCGATCCTGTCCGATCAGGCCGCCGCGTCCATGCAGTCGTTCAACCCGATCGAATACAGCAACCTGTTCCTCAGCGACGAGGGCTACATCTTTGCCACCGCCGCAGGCAGCGAAAACGGCGCAAGGGTGCTGACGCAGCTGAATCCGCTCGGCATCAATGTGCTGAACTGGACGGGCGGCAGCGAAACGCTGCTGTATTCAGACGCCGTGGAGCGGGACGGCACTATCGTGCTGCTCGATACGAACGGCGGGCATCTGATCCAAACGACCGTGCAGCGCGACGCGGGCCTGTCCATGCAGATCACCTTCGGCGGCATCGGACAGCAGCTCGGCCTGTTCCAAAAGCCGGTTTCGCTTGTCGAGATCGGCGGCAATCTGTACGTGCTCGACGCCGAAAAGAATACGATCACCGAGTTCGTGCTGACCGATTTCGGCAGAGAGATTCACGAGGCGATCATGTATTACAACCAAGGGCTGTATACCGAAAGCATCGCGCCGTGGCAGCAGGTCATCCATCACAACACCAACTATCTGCCCGCGTATTCCGGCCTCGGCAAGGCGTATTATCAGATGCGCGATTATGCGACGGCCATGTACTACTTCAAGCTCGCGGGCGACCGGCAGAACTATTCGCTCGCGTTCAAGGAGCAGTCGTTGATTGCCATGCGGCAGGCGTTCCCGTATATTGCGCTTGGGCTTCTGCTCGTCGTTGTCGCCTGGGTGATCCTGGGGCGCGTGCTGAAAAAGCGAAAGGAGGCGCGGCATGGATAAGGTAAAATCGCTGCTCCGTGAGGCGGGCGCAGGCTTTTCGCAATGCTTCTACACGATGTTCCATCCGGTCAACGGCTTCGACCAGGTCAAGTGGGAGAAGAAGGGAAACGTCCTCACCTGCGTGTGCATCCTCCTTGCGTTCTTTTTGACCAACGTATTCGAGCAGGTGCTGACCGGGTTCATCTTCAACACCTATAACCCGGACCGTATCTCGGTGCCGTCGATCTTTCTGATCACGATGGGCGGCTTTGCGATCGCCTACGTCGCCAACTGGGCGGCGGGGTCGCTGCAGTTCTCCGAGGGCGAAGCGCGGGATATTCTGATCGTGCTGTGCTATACGCTTGTGCCGTATACGATCTTCGCGCTCGCACACATCTTCTTCACCAACTTTGCCAATGCGGAGCTGAACGCGTTCTTGGTCGCGCTGCGCGTGGTCGGCTACCTTTGGAGCGGCATGATCCTGATTTTCGGGATGTACTACGTGCATCAGTTCAGCTTCGGCGGATTGGTGCTGAACCTGTTTTTAACCGTCGTCGGCATTGCGATCATCCTGTTCCTGCTGCTTTTAGGCTATTCGCTTGTGCAGCAGATGAGCACGTTTGTCGTGACGATCTACAACGAGATCGCATTCCGGCTGTGAGGGAGGGGGACGGCATGAAAAGAACAATGATTTCCCTCCTTGCGGCGCTGCTGCTCTTCAGCACGCTTTTCGGCTGCTCGGCGGCAAGACCTGCGGTGCCCGCGCGCGAAACGCATGTGGACGCCACGGCGGGCTTTTCCCCGGCTGCTTCGGAAAACGAGCTGGTCGAGATTTCCCAAAGCGGCCGCTTCACGCTGTTTGCCAACCTCAAAAACGGCGAGGCGGCGGTGGAGGATCGGCAAAACGGCGTGACGTGGTACACCAACCCGGTCGATAAGTTCGACGATACGCTGGCCTCCGGCTACTATAAGAACGCGCTGCTCAGCGCGATCACGGTCGTGTATACGACGGTGCAGAACGTCGAAATGACCTGCGGCGGGTATCTGTCGAGCGTGCAGAAAAAGGGACTGTATTACCGCATCGAGCCGGACGGCTCCATCGTGTTCCTGTTCGATTTTCCGAACGAGCAGCTTCGCGTGCCGATCCGCTATGCGATTACGGACGATCACTTCGAGGCGTCGATCCTCACCGACGGCATTTTGGAATACGGCGCGAATAAGATCAAATCCATCGACCTGTTGCCGTTCTTCGGCGCGGGCAGCCACGACGAGGACGGGTACCTGTTCGTGCCGGACGGCTGCGGCGCTTTGATCCGGTTCAACAACGAACGCCTGACCGCGCGAACCTATACGCAGGGTCTGTACGGCTTCGACAACGGCACGAACGACAAGACGATGGGCGGCGCGGCAATCGCGGGCTACTTCACACTATCGCAGAACGCGTATCTGCCGGTGTTCGGCATCCATAAGAACGACGACGGCTTCCTTGCCGTGATCTCGTCCGGCGCGCCGCGCGCGACGCTGAACGCGAACGTCGCGGATAAGTATTCGTTCTACAACAACGTGTGGACGACGTATTCCTACCGCACGGTCGGCACGGTGCGGCAGACGCAGAAGGACGGCACCGATCAGGTCGTTTCCATCGGGGAAAAGAACCTCGAAACCTATGCCGACTACACCGTTTCCTATTACTTCCTCGATACCGGCCATGCCGCCTATGCAGACATGGCAAAGCGTTACCGGGACTATCTGATCGAAAACGAGGGTCTTGCGGTTCGCACAGCGGGCGGCGCGGCGGTGCCACTGTATCTCGACGTATACGGCTATATCGAAAAGCCCAAATCGCTTCTCGGCATCCCGGTCGATACCAAGATCACGACCGCGTCGGTCGAGGACGTCGATGCGATGCTTGACGCGCTTCATTCGGACGGCATCGACCGCGTCGTGCTCAAATACAACTATTGGTCCAAGGACAGCTTCTATCGCAAGCTCCCGACCACCGGCGATACGGACGGCAAGGTCGGCAGCAACGCCGCGATGCTTGCGCTGCAGACACGGCTTACCGGAACCGGCGGCGGGCTGTTCCTCGGCGCGGATCTCATGAACGTGTACAAGTCCGGCCGCGGCGTGAACCAGTATCGCGACGCGCTCCAGTCGGTCGCCAACACCGTGCAGCGGCAGTATGCGTTCCGGCTCGATTCGGCTTTGGTCGATTCGCGCTATGAGCCGTGGTATCTCTTGCGGCTCGGCGCGGTAAACCGGGTGTTCGGCACGTATGCCGAGAATTTGAAAAAGAACGGCTTTACCGGCGCGGCGCTCGACACGGTCGGCGAGCGGCTCTATTCCGAGCTCGGCACCGGCGGCACGGGGCGCAATCAGGCACGGGAAATCATGGCGGCGGCGGTGCAGAGTGTGCAGACGACGGCGGGCGGCGTGCTGGTGACCGGCGCGAACGAATACGCGGCCAACTACGCCTCGCACATCCTCGTCACGCCCGCGGGCAGCAGCGGCTACGACTTGGAGGACGCTGCGATCCCGTTCTATCAGATGGTGTATCACGGCTGCGTATCGTATTCGATCCGCGCGTCCAACCTGTCGAGCAACCCGCGCGATCTGACGCTCACCTGCCTCGAATACGGCGCGTATCCGCTGTTTTCGCTGATCTGTGAGAATACTGACGAGCTGATCGGCTCGCGGCTGAACAGCCTCTATTCGGCGGACTTTGCGGACTGGCGCGGCTTTATGGCGGCGCAGTATGCGCAGGTCAACGCGGCGCTTTTGCCGGTGCAGACGGCGTTTGTCACCGGACATGAGATCGTAACGGACACGGTGCGCCGTGTGACGTATGACAACGGCGTGACCGTGTATGTCAACTACGGCGACGCGGCCTACGGCATAGACGGCATAACGGTTCCGGCACGCGGCTTTGCGGCGGCGCAGGGCGGCACGGTCTACGCAAGCGGCACAGCGGTCGGGGACTGACGGGAGGTGCGTATGGCAAAGCAACGGAAAAAGCATTACTCGTTGGTGCGGCGGCAGAACCGTGCGGGC
>JAFUDD010000272.1 GCA_017459315.1 Clostridia bacterium
ATTATTGTGCAACCTTGCGGCTGGTGGCGTTGCAGCTGTGCTTTCATTGCGAAATCGGAACAGATCGTACCGGGATGAATGCTTATCCAAAAAATGATTCGCCTGATTCCTTTGCAACTACACTTTGAATCATAAAGCATATATTTCGATGAGGTATTCGGATCATGTGGTTTGAGCCTCATCTTTTTTCTGTATCTATCATCTAAAGAACAATTTCCAGATAGCGATAATAAAGAAAAAATGGATATCATTGCATTTGATTCTGCGCTCATGATTATAGAAAGAAATATTTTTTTCAATTTTCCCTTGACAAACTTGTTGTAGAGACAAATCCCCTACACCCTATACGGGCTGGCGGCGGCGACGGGGTATGCGCCGCAGCGGGTTCTGGAGCTGGCCAAGGGCGGCGGGGCGGCGGCGCGGGTGCTGCGGCAGGCGGTGCACCGGATCGGGGCCTATACGATGGAGCGCGCGCTGCTCGGCGAGCTGCCGCATCAGGTGGCGCTCACGGCGCTGTCGGCGCTGGATGGCAAGGAGGCAGCCGTGGACGGCGTCGTTTCGATTACGATGGACGATGCGGCGGCCAAGTGGGCCGAGTAATGTAGAAGGGGCAGCCGAAGGAGGAAGCGCGGAAGGTGCGTCCGGCGCGGAGCGGAGGACGGAGGGGCTGCAAAATAGCGGCGGCGGAACGACGCGGAAGGGAGACAGGATGAATTTGCATTTGGAAGGGGTGCCGAACCCGAAGCAGGCGGCGTTCTTTGCGGCGAAGGCGCGGCACATCGCCTACGGCGGGGCGCGAGGGGGCGGCAAGAGCTGGGCGATGCGGCGAAAGTTCGTGCTGCTGGCGTTCCGGTATCCGGGCTTGCAGCTGCTGTTGCTTCGGCGGACGCTGCCGGAGCTGACGGAAAACCACGTGCGGCCGCTGCTGCGGGAGCTGCAGGGCGCGGCAAGCTACAACGGGACGCGGCGGGAATTCACGTTCCCGAACGGCAGCCGGATCAAGCTCGGCTACTGCGACAAGGAAGCGGACGTATACCAATACCAAGGGCAGGAATACGACGTGGTCGGGCTCGAAGAAGCGACGCACTTTTCCGAGGCGCAGATGCAATTTCTGACGACCTGCAACCGCTCGGTGCGCACCGACTTCTCGCCGCGCATGTACTACACCTGCAACCCCGGCGGCGTCGGGCACGCGTGGGTCAAGCGGCTGTTCATCGACCGGGACTACCGCAACGCCGAAAGCCCCGACGAATACGTGTTCATCCCGGCGAAGCTGACCGACAACCCGATCCTGCTGCAGCGGAACCCCAGCTACGTGAAAACGCTCCAAAACCTGCCCGAACCGCTGCGGCGGGCGCATCTCGACGGGGATTGGGACGTACTGATGGGGCAATACTTCCCGGAGTTTTCCCGCGAGCGCCATGCGGTGCGGCCGTACACGATTCCAGCGTCGTGGCGGCGGTTCCGCGCGATGGACTGGGGCTACAACGATCCGTGTTGCGTGCTCTGGTTCGCGGTCGCGCCCGACGGCCGGCTGATCGTCTACCGCGAGCTCTACCTTCGCCAAACGCTTTCCAGCGAGATCGCGCGGCGGGTCAAAACGCTGTCGGAGGGGGAACGCATCGCCTATACCGCCGCATCGCCGGACGCATGGCAGCAGCGCGGCCTCGGCGGCATCGAGGGGCAATGCATAGCCGAGGTGTTCGCCCATAACGGTGTGCCGCTCTTGCCCGCGGACAACGCCCGCATCCCGGGGTGGCAGCGTGTTCGTGAAGCGCTGGCGCCTCTGCCGGACGGACGCCCGGGACTGCTGATCTTCGATACCTGTCAAAACCTTCTGCGCACGCTGCCGCTGCTGACGTTCGACGCGCACACGGTCGAGGATGTCGGCGCGAACTGTGAGGATCATGCGGCCGAAGCCCTTCGCTACGGACTGATGTCCCGGCCCTGCCCCGCCGTGCCGGAAGCGGCAGTCCCGGCGCCGCGCTATGATCCGTTCGATACGGGACAGAGGGCAAGAAGCGGGTATCGGGGCCTGTGAGCAACAAGCATGAGCGCACCGCGCCCCGTGCAGGGAAAGCGAATCAAAAGGAAAGGAAACGACATGAAGAAGGAAACACAAATGATGGACAGAGAAAAGCTGTCCGAACGGGCCTACGCGCTGTTCTTCTCGTTCCGGTCGGCCTATGCCAACGAATGGCGGCGGCTGGAGCATTGCGAACGGATGTACCGCGGCGAGCATTGGTACGATGTGCCGGTGCAGGACCCGAACGAGCCGCGCCCGGTGACGCCGATCCTGCAATCCACGGTGGAGAACATCACGGCGGATCTGATGGATCAGATCCCGGAGGCGATCATCCGGCCCGAAAGCGCCGCGGACATGGACATTGCGCGGATCGTGGAGGCGGTCATCCTGCGGAACCACGATGCGGCGGCGTACCCGGAGGAGTACCGAAAGCTCGTCCACGACCTCCTGGTAGCGGGGTACTGCGTGCAGGAGGTCGGCTATGATCCTGGGCTGAACGGGCACCTCGGCGGCGCGTTCGTCCGGCAGGTGGACGTGCGCAACATCCTGTTCGACCCGCTTTGCAGCGATATCCAGGACAGCCGGGCGATCTTCAAGCTCTCGCTGCGCTCGAAGGAATGGCTGAAAGCGCATTATCCCGACAAGGCGGCGCTGCTGCAGGGAGACATTGCGGCGGTGGCCGACGCGCCGGAGGACGACGTTCTGCGGGCGGACCGCGCCGATTCGATGCTGGTGCTCGAATACTGGTGGCGCGAATACGACGCGGATACCGACACGCACCGCGTACACATGGCGATCCTGTGCGGCGGGCAGGTATTGGAGGACAGCCGAACCCAGAAACCGGAGGGGTACTTTGCGCACGGGGAATACCCGTTTGTGCTGACCCCACTTTACCCGAGGAAGGGAAGCGCATTGGGTTTCGGCGTCATCGACCTGTTCGGCGAGCAGCAGCGTTATGCGGACAAGCTCGACCAGATCGTGCTGAAAAACGCGCTGATGGCGTCGCGCAATAAATTGTTGCTGACCGACGCAAGCGGATTCGATGAAGCTGATCTGCGCGACTGGTCGAAAGAGGTGCATGTGGGCGAATCGCTGTCGGGCATCACGTGGTTCTCGACGCCGCCGCTGCCGCAGTATCTGATCAACTACATCCGCTCGATCCGCGAGGACATCAAGGAGGAGAGCGGCGCGAACGATTCGTCCCGCGGGACGGTGCCGGGCGGCGTGACGGCGGCGCGCGCCATCGAAGCTTTGCAGGAGGCGAGCACGAAGCGGGCGCGGATGGCGACGACCCAGCTGCACGAGGCGTTCCGCAAGGCGGTGCGCATGGAGATCGAGGTGGAACGCGAGTTCAATTTCTATCTCCGTCCCGTGACCGTGGTGATCGACGGAGAGCAAAGGGAGGTGCTGTTCGACAGCGCCGCCATGAACCGCAAGGCGCCCGGCGGCGTGGAGCTGCCGATCGAGTTTTCCGTTTCGATCAAGGCCGCGCGCCGCAGCCGCTTTGTCTCCGAAACGCACAACGAGCTGATGCTGAAACTCATTGAGCTCGGCGCGCTGACGCCGGAGCAGGCCATCGAGCAGATGACGTTCGAGGGCAAGGAGCAGGTGTTAAAGTCCATCCGCTCCGCACAAGGGGAGAACATCCCGACCGAAAAACCGAAGAAGGAGAAACGAAATGCTGTTTAACAAGAAGGAAACCAAAATGGCGCCGATGCCCGAAGCGGAGCTGGCGCCGAGCGAAGAAGCCGTATCGACGGACAATCCGTTTGCCGAGGCGGCAAACGAGCTGATCGCGCTTGCGGACGAGGGCGCTTTGCCGGAGGGCTTCGACCTCGAAACGGCCTGCGGCGACGCGAACTTTGCGGCGCTTTTGCAGGAATACCCGACCGCCGCGGCGGTGCGCATCTATGACGCGGAGCAGCGGACCAAGACCGCGTATCAGGACGCGATGGAATCGCTGATGGAAAAGCTGAATGCCCGCAACGCGCTGCCCAAGTCCACGCGTCCCGCCCGCGCCATCGCGCCGACGCCCGATTATATGGCGATGTCCGGCGCAGACTTCCGCGCACTCGAGAACAAGATCAAGGCCGCCGCCAGAAGCGGCAAACGCATTACATTGTAAGGAGGAACAATCAATATGGCAATCAATACGACGATCTCTACCGCAACGCAGGCTGCTTTTAACAAGCAGTTCTATGACAAGAAGCTGCTCGAAACCGCCAAGACGCATCTCGTTCACGCGTCGTTCGGGCAGAAGCGCAGCATCCCCCGCCACGGCGGCAAGCGCGTGGAATTCCGCAAGTACGACCTGTTCACGCCCGATCAGGACGCGCTGACGCTCACCGAGGGCGTCACGCCGGAGGGCCAGTCCCTTTCGCAGTCCACGGTCGAGGCTGAGGTCAAGCAGTACGGCGCGTATGTCGAGGTCAGCGACCTGCTCGACATGACCGCCTATGACGAGGTGATCTCGGACTCCGCGGAGCTGCTCGGCGAACAGCTCGGCACCGTGATCGAATGGGTCACCCGCGACGCGATGTGCGCGACGACCAACGTGCAGTACGCGAACGGCAAGACCAAGCGCAACCTGCTCGAAGCGACCGACGTGCTGACCGTGAACGAAGTGCGCAAGGCCGTCCGTACGCTGAAAAAGAACAAGGCGCGCATGTTCACGACCGCCGTCGACGGCAGCATCCGCAAGCCGCACTTTGTCTGCATCTGCTCGCCCGACGCGACCTACGATCTCCAGAACGACGCACTCTGGCAGGACGTTTCCAAGTACAGCAATGCAGAGCAGATCTACTCCGGCGAGATCGGCCGCCTGTTCGGCGTCGTGTTCGTCGAGGCGACCGAAGCGAAGGTCTACGAGCAGAGCGTGCATAACTACGTTGCCAACGTGCAGTCCGACGGCAGCTTTTCGCTCCAGTCCGCGCTCACCGCGAAGGAGAAGGCGTATCTGTCCGTGCCGGGCAACAAAATCAACATCGGCAGCGACACGTTCACGCTGGCTGCAGAGCCGATCACGTACAGCGGCTCGACCGCGTACATCCATGTCGCGGAGACCGGCGGCGACTTTGACACCGGCGATATCGTATTCAGCGACGACGCGGGCAAGCTGAACGCGGCGTGTGTGGCGGTTCCGGTCCATGCGACGCTCGTGTTCGGCGCAGACGCCTACG
>JAFUDD010000273.1 GCA_017459315.1 Clostridia bacterium
CTAAAGGAGTGTTATGAATCAACGAGCGTTGACAACGCTGGAATTTGATAAGATCCGCTCGATGTGCGCCGCGTTTGCGGCCTCCGATATGGGAAAGGCGGAGGTGGAACAGCTGGTTCCGTCGAGCGATCTGGAAACCGCCAAAAAATGGCTCCGGCAGACTTGGCAGGCCGATGCGATCTATCGTCGCACCGGCCAAACCCCTGTGCAGAGCTTTCCCGATATGCGAAATACGCTGCGCCGCGCTCACGCGGCGTATTCGTTATCGACCGGCGATTTGTTGGGCATTGCCCGCTGCCTCTATGTTTCCCGCTGCTGCCGTGAACTGTTGACCGAGGGCGACGAGGAAAGCGAGCTCCGTCATATCGCGCTGCCGCTGTCCTCCCACCGCTCCATAGAGGAGGAGATCGGTCGCTGCATCCTCTCGGAGGAGGAGATTTCGGACAATGCTTCTCCGACGCTGTCCAAGATTCGCCGCCAAATGCGGATCACGAACGAGCGCGTGCGTGATAAGCTGAACAGCATCATCAAAAGCACAACGTACCAAAAGTATTTGCAGGAGCCGATCATCACGATGCGCAACGGCCGCTATGCCGTGCCGGTCAAGGCCGAGCATCGCGCTCAGATCGGCGGCCTTGTGCATGACCAAAGCAGCTCCGGGCAGACGCTGTTCATCGAGCCGACCGCCGTGGTCGAGCTCGGCAATGAATATAAACGTCTGCTTTCCGAGGAAAAGCAGGAGATAGAACGCATACTGGCGGGGCTCACCGCCCTTGTCGCACCCTATGCCGACGAGCTGTATACAAGTCTGCTGCTGCTTGCCAGGATCGACTGCATCTTCGCTAAAGCGGTTTTGGCGCGGGAGCAGAGCGCCTATTGCCCGCGGCTCAACGATCAGAATTTGATCCGCATATACCATGCGCGGCATCCGCTGATCGACAAAAAGAAGGTCGTGCCGATCTCTGTATGGATCGGGGACGGCTTTAATACGCTGATCATCACCGGCCCCAATACCGGCGGCAAGACCGTCACGCTGAAAACTGTCGGCCTGTTCACGCTGATGGCCTGTTCGGGCATGTTCGTTCCGGCGGACGAGAACAGCGATATTGCGGTGTTCCGCGAGGTCTGCGCGGATATCGGCGACGAACAGTCCATCGAACAGTCGCTTTCCACGTTTTCCGCGCACATGACGAACATCGTCGATATCCTGTCGGAGGCGGACGAGCACACGCTTGTGCTGCTCGACGAGCTCGGCGCGGGCACCGACCCGAACGAGGGCGCGGCGCTGGCGCAGGCAATTTTGGAGCATCTGCAAAACAGCGGCGCAATCACGTTTGCGACCACGCATTACAGCGAGATCAAGGCCTTTGCGCTGACGAAGCCGGGCATGCAGAATGCCTCGATGGAATTTGACGTGGATCGGCTCTGCCCGACATACCGTTTGTTCATCGGCATTCCCGGTAAATCAAACGCCTTTGAAATCAGCAAGCGTCTCGGCATGTCCGATGCAATCATTGCGCGGGCGAGGGAATATCTCGAAACTGAGGATATCGCCTTTGAGGATGTCTTAAGCGGCGCGGAGGCACAGCGCCGCGAGGCGGAACGGCGGGCGGAGGAAGCGAACGCGGCTTATGCAGAAGCCGAAAAGCTCCGTACCAAGCTCGACGCCGAGCAGAAAAAGCTGCATGACGAACGTGCGGCGATCCGCGAGAAAGCAAGGGAGGACGCTCGCTCCGTCGTCAACGCCACCCGGCGCGAAATGGAATCGCTGATTGCTGATCTGAGAAAGATTGAGCATATCGACACCAAAGCCCTCGAACGTGCTATCCAGTCCTCGCGCGATGCGCTTCGGAAAAAGGAAGAAGCGTTGTATGATAAAGCAGAAGCGGCCGATACCGCGGGGGCGGTGCCAAAGTCCGTTACGCTCGGGCAGCGCGTTTTCGTTGTCAGCTTGAACGGAGAAGCCTCCGTCATTAAGCTGCCGGACGCCAAGGGGCAGGTGCAGGTACAGGCCGGTGCGATCAAGCTGTTCGTCCCGCTTTCCGACCTCAGAAC
>JAFUDD010000274.1 GCA_017459315.1 Clostridia bacterium
ACGTCCGGCTCCGATTCGTCCGCGGAGGTGATCAAGATCGGCGCGACCGGCCCACTGACCGGCGGTGCGGCGATGTACGGTCTGGCTTGCGCGCGTTCGGCGCAGATCGCCGTCGATGAGATCAACGCGCTCGGCGGCTTGCAGTTCGAGCTTCGCTATGAGGACGACGCGCACGACGTAGAGAAGGCGGCCAACGCCTACAACGCGCTGAAGGACTGGGGCGTGCAGGTCACGCTCGGTTCGGTCACGACCGACCCCTGCAAGGTCACGAGTCAGCTCTGCTATGAGGACGGCATCTTTGCGCTGACCCCGTCCGCCTCCAACCCGGCGGTCGTCGAGGGCAAGGACAACGTCTATCAGATGTGCTTTATCGACCCGACGCAGGGCACCGCGGGCGCGGACTATATCGCGGCGAACAGCCTCGGCACCAAGATCGCGGTGATCTATAAGAACGACGAGGACTATTCGACGAGCATCTATCAGAACTTCGCGGCGGAGGCCGAAAAGCTCGGTCTGAACGTCGTTTCGGTCACGACCTTCACGGCGGACAGCCAGAACGACTTCTCCGTGCAGCTCGGCGACGCGCAGAACAACGGCGCGGACCTTGTGTTCCTGCCGATGTACTATGAGCCGGCGTCCCTGATCCTGGCGCAGGCGAACCAGATGGGCTACAAGCCGACGTTCTTCGGTGTGGACGGCATGGACGGCATTCTGGAGATGGATGGCTTCGATAAGTCGCTGGCCGAGGGTGTGATCCTGATGACGCCGTTCGATGCGAACGCGACCGACGAGAAGACCCAGAGCTTCGTGAAAAAGTATTTCGATGCGTGGAACGATAAGCCGAACCAGTTCGGTGCGGACGCGTATGACTGCGTGTATGCGATCTATCAGGCCTGCCAGAACGGCGGCGTGACCGCGGACATGACCGCGCAGCAGATCAACGAGATCATGAAGGCGCAGTTCAGCTCCATGTCGTTTGACGGCCTCACCGGTCAGAACATGACGTGGAACAACGGCTTTGTGTCCAAGGACGCGAATGCGGTTATCATCAAGAACGGCGCATACGCGAGCATGGATAACTGAAACATTGCTTTTCGGCGCGGTGCGGGAACGGTTCGCCGTCCCCGCATCGGTGTTTGCACCATTTCGACAGGAGGGGAGACATGAACTTTTTGTCCCATCTGATCAACGGCATCAGCCTCGGCAGCATCTATGCGATCATCGCGCTCGGCTACACGATGGTCTACGGGATCGCAAAGATGCTGAACTTTGCGCACGGCGATGTCATTATGGTCGGCGCGTATGTGTGCTTTTTCGCGCTCAGCTCGTTCGGCCTGCCGGTGCCGGTCAGTATTCTGCTGGCGATGCTCGTCTGCACCGTCCTCGGCATCGTGATCGAGCGCCTTGCCTATAAGCCGCTGCGCGCGGCGCCGTCGCTCGCCGTGCTGATCACCGCTATCGGCGTCAGCTATTTTCTGCAAAACGGCGCACAGCTGCTGTGGTCGTCGAACCCGCGCGTGTTCCCGTCCATCTTCGAGAACGCCTCGATCAAGCTGTTCGACGGACAGCTGATCCTGTCGCTGAACACGATCGTCACGATTGTCGCCTGCACGATTATCATGATCGGCCTGCAGCTGTTCACCGATAAGACCAAGATCGGCAAGGCGATGCGCGCCTGCTCGGAGGACAAGGACGCCGCGGTGCTGATGGGCATCAACGTGAACCGCACGATCTCCGTCACGTTCGCCATCGGCAGCGCCCTGGCCGCGATCGCGGGCGTGCTGCTCTGCACCGCGTATCCGCTTTTGAAGCCCACGACCGGCTCCATGCCGGGCATCAAGGCGTTCACGGCGGCAGTGTTCGGCGGCATCGGCTCGATCCCCGGCGCATTCCTCGGCGGCGTGCTGCTCGGCATCATCGAGATTTTTGCCAAGGCGTATATCTCCACCGAGCTGTCCGACGCAATCGTGTTCCTTGTGCTGATCCTTGTGCTGCTGATCCGTCCGGCGGGTCTGCTCGGCAAGAAAACGGTCGTCAAGGTGTGAGGTGACGAGGATGGAGAAAATGAAAACGCTTCGTCTCGGCAAAGCCGGACGCGAAAAGGCGTCCACGTTCGGGATCGTGCTGCTGTTCTTTGCGGTCGTTGAGATCCTGCGTGCCACCGGCCACCTGTCCAACCTGATCCAAGGGCAGCTGGTGCCGATCTGCGCCTATATCGTCATGGCGCTGTCGCTGAACCTCACGGTCGGTATCCTCGGCGAACTGTCGCTCGGCCATGCGGGATTCGTCAGCGTCGGCGCATTCACCGGCGTCGTGACCGCGACCGTGCTGCAGCCGTATATCCAAAGCAAGGGCCTCTTGCTGCTCGTTTCGCTGCTCGCGGCGGGCATTGCGGCGGGTATCGTCGGGTTTTTGATCGGGATCCCGGTGCTGCGGCTTCGCGGCGACTACCTTGCCATCGTGACGCTGGCCTTCGGAGAGATCGTCAAGAGCCTCATCAACAACCTGTATATCGGCCTTGACGAGCGCGGCCTGCGCTTCGGGTTCATCAACGACACGCTGCATCTGATGGACGGCGGCAAGCGCATCCTCGGCGGACCGATGGGCGCCACAAGCGTGCCGAAGATCTCGACGTTCCTCGGCGGGATCCTGCTGATCCTGTTTACGCTGTACTTTTTATACCGTCTGCTCGGCAGCCGCATGGGGCGTGCGATCCTTGCGATGCGCGACAATGCGATTGCGGCGGAGTCGGTCGGCATCGACATTACGCACTATAAGCTGACCGCATTCACGATGTCCGCGTTCTTGGCGGGCTCTGCGGGCGCGCTGTTTGCGATGAACTTTTCAACGATCACCGCAAGCAAGTTCAATATCGACATGTCGATTCTGATTCTTGTGTTCGTCGTGCTCGGCGGGCTTGGGAACCTGCGCGGCTCGATTCTGGCCGCGGGCGTGCTGACCGTACTGCCGGAGCTTTTGCGGTCGCTGCGCGATTACCGGATGCTGGCGTATTCGGTCGTGCTGATCGCAATGATGCTGCTGGCGAACAATCAGCGG
>JAFUDD010000275.1 GCA_017459315.1 Clostridia bacterium
ACGATCTCGAACGGCTTGACGGCAAGCGTCGCCGTCTGACCGTCGAACGGAAGCTCCGCAAGGTTGTTTTCCATAAGGTCGCATAGGTAGGCTTTCGTAAAGCCCGGCGCGACGGACAAATGAACGGTGCGGCGCGCCCGGTAAGCATCGTAGGCGCGGACGATCATATCGTCGC
Source organism: Clostridia bacterium (assembly GCA_017459315.1). Next base: position 176 of record JAFUDD010000275.1, read on the forward strand.
CGTCCTCGGCCTTCTTCACGACCTCCAAAATCACATTGTCCGCATCGACGGACGCGAGCGAGAAGCAGTCCGCAAGGTCGCCGCCATGCGGCGCGATTCGGACGGCCGACAGCGGCTGATTCAGCCGGTACGCCGCCTGCACGACGCCCGCGGCGCGGAAGTCGCCCGTATGCGGCAGCAACGTATAGGTGAAGCGGTGCAGCCCCTGATCCGCCTCCGGGTTCGGGAACGTGCCGCATTTGAGCATCGTGACCTTCACGGTCGTGCCCTCGATGCTGCAGCCGTACTTGCTGTCGTTTAAGATGCCGACGCCGTAGCCGTATTCCGAGAGGTCGAGCCACTTATGCCCATAGACCTCGAACCGCGCCTTGTCCCAGCTTGTGTTGCGATGGATCGGGCGGGTCACATGGCCGTATTGGATCTCGAATGTCGCCGTGTCCGTGTTCAGATCGAGCGGGAACGCGGCCTTCAGAATCTGATGGTGCTCATGCCAATCCAGCTCGGTTTCGATGTCGATACCCTCGCGCTCGGAATACAGCCAGATCTTCTGGCAGATCTCCGATTGCAGATAGGTGCGGCGGATCGCAAAGCCTGCGCGCGCGCCGTCATAGATCGGCTCGACCGTGCAGGGCGTATCGAGCGTCCATTGCTTTTGCGTGTAGTATTCGCTGATCTCCCAGTTGTCGTAAACGCGCGGCAGATCCTCAAACGTCTGCAGCTCGTTCGCGGCCTGGCCGGGCAGCAGCACATTCCGCTGCGCCGCCTTGTCGAACAGCTCGACGATCCGGCCCGCCTCGTCCACGGTCAGCCGGTATAGGCGGTTTTCGGCGGTGCGCCCGCTGACTGCAACATCGCAGACCGCCGGCGTATCCGGGATCACGCGCCAGCCGAACGCCGGGATTTCGGGCGTTTCGCGCGTTTCGCCGTCCACCGTGACCGTGCCGCGTACCGGGAAGCCGAGCGCGTTATACACGAGTACGCCGCCGTCGGAACCGATGCGCGCCGCAAGGGATGCGGCCTTTTCCGCTTTGACGCGGTCGCCGTAGGCATTGATCTCGGCATAGTCCCGATCAGTCAGGTCGTAAACGGACTTGATCGACGAGCCGGGGATGATATCGTGGAACTGGTTATGGAGCACCTTTTCCCAATGGTCCCAAAGTCCCTTTTCGTCATAGGCGCCGCCGAAGAGCAGGTCGGTGTAGGAGAGCGTTTCCAGCTTCTGCAGCAGAAATTCGCTCTTGCGGTTGTTGCGTTTATTCTTGGCAATCGAGGTATAGGTGCCGCGATGAAATTCCAGATACAGCTCGCCGACCCAGCGCGGCGTTTCTTTCTTCTCGAGGCAGGCGCGGTCGAACTGCTCGCGCACCTTGTCCAAGTGCGGCAGCAGCAGCCCCGTTTCGGTCACCGGCATTCCCGGCAGACCGTAGGCCAGACGGCGCTGCACCTCCAGCATCTTTTCGGTCGGGCCGCCGCCGCCGTCCCCGAAGCCGAACGTCGTGAACTGGCGGTTCGCGTAATCCTTTTGCAGATATTTATGCCACGTGCCCTTGATCTCGGATGGCGTCAGCTTGCCGTTGTAGGTCGTTGTGCGCGCGGGGACGGGCGCATACTTTTGCGTTGTGATGAAATTCGTGAAAATCTCGGTGCCGTCGATGCCCTGCCACAGGAACGTATCGACCGGCATGGTGTTGGTGTCGTTCCAGCTGATTTTGGAGGTAACGAAATGCCGGATGCCGCTCTTGCGCAAAATCTGCGGCAGCGCGGCGCTGTATCCGAACACGTCGGGCAGGAACAGGATATAGTTCTCTTTGCCGAACTCCTCACGGAAGAACCGCTTGCCGTGCATGAGCTGCCGCACAAAGCTCTCGCCGCTGACAAGGTTGCAGTCGGCTTCGAGGTACATCGCCCCCTCCGGCTCCCAGCGCCCCTCGCGGATGCGCTGCCGCAGCTCCTCGTATTTTTGCGGCGCGGTCGCTTTCAAATATTGATACAGGTTCGGCTGCGACAGCATGAACTTGTATTCCGGGAAGCGGCGCATCAGCGCCAGCGCCGTCGAAAAGCTGCGCTGCACCTTTTCCATCGTCTGATAGCGGTTCCACTTCCATTCCACGTCGATGTGCGTGTGCCCGATGCAGGTGACGATCGGCTTGCCCTCCGGCGTGCAGACCTTGCCGTAGAACTCCGTATACAGATAGTCGATGGCCTTTTCCACGGAGGCGGAATATGCGTCGCTTTGCGGTTCGCGCAGGTCAAGCAGATTGACCGCCGCGGTCATGTGCTTTAGGATCGCGCGGTAGTCCGCCGAATCCGGCTCTGTGATCACCGCCGTGTCGAGCATGACGGCAAGGTCGTACCAAAGATGCTCGGTGCGCTCCTCCACATAGGAGAGCGTCAGCTCACATTCGACCGAGCCCGGCTCCAAGCTCAGATAGAAGTAGTTCAAAAGGTCATAATCGGTATCGGGCGCAAGCACGGCCTCGGTGTGGTTCACGTCGAAGCCCTGCGCGATTTCGCCGTTCAGATACAAGAGCGATTGCGGGTTCATGCAGCCGTTGCCGCTGCGCCCGGTGTCGCAGGTCAGCACAAGGCGGCAATGCGGCCTTGCGGCGGGCGTATGAAAATTCTCGCGCATCCATACATGCCCGTCATAGCCTTCGTAGCGTTGGTGCGGCGCAGCAAGCTGCCAGCCCTCGGCGGGCGGGCAATCGTTTTCCTTGTAGCCCGCGTAGACGTACTCGACCGGGCCGATCTCGCCCGCGGGGAGCGAGCGATTCTTCCAAAGCTGCTCCAGAATGATCCGGATGCGTTCCTCCTGGTGTGTCATCGGTGATGTTGTCGGTCGCCCGACGCTCCTTTCTTTGGATGTACAGTTGGGTTTCAGACCTCGGACAAAAGCGCCCGCATGGCGTCGTCCTCGGTAAAGGTGACGTTTTCAAACCGTATGCCGGCGGCGTTCTCCGCAGTGACGCGGGAAAGCGGCCGGTTTTGCAGCGTGTTCCCGACGCCGGGCCGAACGTCCCAAACGCCCGTCGGCCAGTCCGTTTTGCGGCGCAGACGGAACGAACAGTCGGCAAACGTTACGCCGTCGATGTTTTTTGTCTGCTCGTCGCCGTAGATCACAATGCCGCCCTCGGCCTCGGCGCGGACGTTTTCAAAGACGATATTCTTCACCGTGCCGATGTGTGTTTCGGGGTAGCGGCGGTTGGCCGTGATCGCCACGGGCTCGGCCTTGCCCCACCAGCCGTTGGGGTCGTAAAGCTGCGTGTCGATGCGGATGTTTTGGAAGCGCACGTTTTCGATGCTGCCCTTGTCGCGCAGCTGCAGCGAGATCGCGCGGTTCGTGTCGGTGATCGTGCAGTCCTTCACCTCCACGTCCGAGAACAGGGCTTCGCTTTCCGAGCCGATCTTAAACGCCGCGGACTTCGAGCGCAGCGTGCAGTTCGATACGCGGATATGCTCGCACGGGCCGTAGGCCGCGGCGGCCTCGGTCGTTTTCAGCACGATACAGTCGTCCGCGCTTGTGATGCGGCAGTTTGTGATCGAAACGTTGCTGCACGCGTCGGGGTCGATGCCGTCGCAGTTCGCCATGCAAAGGTTGTTGTCGATCGTGATGCCGTCGATGGTTACGTCACGGCAGCCGACCATGTGCACGGTCCAAAACGCGCTGTTTTGCAGCGTCACCTGCCGCATCGAAAACCGCCGCACATTTTCGATATACAGCAGCGGCGCGCGCGGATAGAACAGACCTTCGATGTGGTCGCCGAACGTTTCGCCGTAAAAGATGGCTTCGTTGCCGTCGATGGCGCCCTCGCCGGAAAAGACAATGTCCTCGGCGTCGAGCGCGTGGATAAACTTCATCTGCGGCCCGCCCGAATAGTCGCACTTGGCGTAGGACGGCAGGTCGCGCTGCGCATAGGTGAAATGTCCGCCGTCCGGCAGGAAATCGTCGAACCGATCCGACGCCTTCCAGACGCCGCCCGCCTCCAGATGCACCTCGGTACGGCTGTATATGCGCACATACCCGGTGCGGAACGTATGCCCTGCGGGGAAGACAACCGCGCTTTGCGCCGCTTCGCGCCCTGCGGCCTCCATCGCCGCGCGCACCGCCGCGGTATCGTCCGTCACGCCGTCGCCGACCGCGCCGAAATCCAAAATATTGAGGATCATACAGGCGCTCCGTTCTCCGCCAAAAGCGGCAGGGCTTCGAGCAGGAACAGAATCGCCATCGCGGTGCCGTAGGGCATCGGCTTTAATTCGATCTGCTTATAAAAATCCACGGAATCCCGCCCCATCGGCGTCCCGTAGGACACCTGCCGCACGGTGCCGGTTTCGTCGATGCAGTCCAGAATCGGATCAAGCGCCTTTAGGGCGACGGCCTTGTACCGCGCATCCAAAAGCCCCATCCGCACGCCTGCGAGCAGGCCATAGCCGAACCCGCACGTGCAGCTGGCTTCGAGGTAGGAGGAGGGATCGTCCACGAGCGTGTGCCACATGCCCTCAGGGCTTTGGAACGCTTCGAGCGCGTCGGCCTGCGCCGTCAGCACTTCGCCAAGATACCGGACAAGATACGGCTCGCAGTCGATCATCGTGAGCAGCTCCGGGATCGCGGCGGTCAGCCAGCTGTTGCCGCGGCCCCAGCGCCCGCGCGCAAAATTGTGCCGCCCGTTGAACGTCCAGCCGTGAAAGAACAGCCCGGTAGCAGGATCTGCCAGATAGCGGATGTGCAGCAAAAACTGATACTTGACTTCGGCGATCCAGTCCGCACGGTGCTCGATCCGGCCCATATTGGCGAGGAACAGCACCGCCATGAACAGCGTATCGTCCCAAAGCTCCTGGTCGTTCAGCGTGTCCGAGGTCAGATGCTGAAAGCCGCCGCCGCGCGTTTTGGGCAGCTCGTTCATCAGCCAATCGGCCCACTCGCGGCAGATCGCGCCGTATCGTTCGTCCTTCGTCAGCTCATACAAATAGGAAAGCGTGAGCATCGGCGCGGTCGTGTTGACGTTTTTGCCGGGCAGGCCCTCCGCAAGACGCGCTTCGTAAAAATCCGTCAGCTCGCCAAGCACGGCGCCGTCGCCGGTCGCCTGATAATACTTCCAAAAGCCGTAGAGACCGACGCCCTGCGTCCACTCCCAATGCCGGTATTTCAAAATCTCCTTGGCCGGGACGGACGTGTTCTTCATGCCCTCCAAGAACTTTTCATCGTCCTCGTATAAAACGTTCCGGAACTTTTGAATCAAAAGCCGCAGCTTCTGCTCGGTGCGCTCTTTTTGCGTCTGCATCCGCGTTCCCTCCCTGCTGGATTCTA
>JAFUDD010000276.1 GCA_017459315.1 Clostridia bacterium
GTATGTACCTCCACCGAAGTCGGAGTCTTTAAGAAGCCGGAGATCTGCGGCGCGTTTTCATTTGCGATCACGCCGCCGACGAGCAGTACGGCAAGCAGGCTTGCGCAGACCGGCAAAGCGATCTTCGGCGCAGCGCCCTTGAACGGAAGCGCCTGCATCGCGGCGACCGCGTTGACGATGACCGCGCCGAGCAGCAAGGCAATCACGACAAAGAAGGGAGCCTCCCACGTCGAGTCGATGCCGACGAACGCTGCCGAGATGTAGGGATAAAACGCATAGACCGACAGTACAAAGGCGATCAGGCTGCATACTGCCAAAAGATACGAACCGAAGCGCGCCTTTTTGAGCAGTACCGCAAGAATCGCAAGCGCGCCCGCACCGAGCAGCAGCCAAAAGGCCGGCCACGACATGTTGTTCATACTGCCGTTCGGCTTGCCGTAAAAGACGGCGTACAGCACGGCGGCCAAGATAGCCAGACCGATGCCGATCCACGACAGCAAAGACTTTTTCTCTTTCATTTCGTGTTCCTCCCGCTGATTTGGAAAGTAGCTCTTTCCGTCGGTTTTCATCATAAATGGCATACCAGCATTTTACAAACGGTATTGCACAACCTAAAGAACTATTTCCCAAACTAAAAGGCCACACTGCTTTTTTCGGATTGAACGGCGCGGTCTAAAATGGTATACTATATGTGGAGGATGGGTTGCTATGTCCGAAGCCTATTTATATCAAATCATCATTAATCTGAACGTAACGGGTCAGCTTTTGCTGTCTGCACTGATCTTTTATTTGCCGCTCGGACGCAAACGGCACTTTGCGCTCCGTCTGCTGCTGTCGCTGCTGTGCGGCACGGGGCTTCTGTTAGTTGCGGTGCTGATTCGCGTAGCTTGGAACGCGCTTTTGACCCGCTTTGTCATGCGGCTTTTACAGTTTGCGATCCCGCTTGTATTGGTACTGCTTTGCTATGAGGGCGGCATTTATGTGAAGCTCAAGACATGGTGCGCAGGTGTTGCGGCCATGGAGATCGGTGCAGCGCTGTTTTCCTTTGTATTGGCGGCGTTCGGTGTCGATGAGCGCGTGACGATTTCGTTCCGGAATACGGCAAATCTGCAATGGTTCGACTGGGCGATTTATTACGCGCTGCATATCGCGATCTATGTGGGGATCTACCTGTTGTTCGGGCGCAAAAAGCCGGAGGAACTCGATCGTTCCGGCCGCAGCAGCACGCTGCTTTTGGCGTTTGGCTGTCTGCTGTTTTTGACCGTGCCGGACTGCATCTCCAACGAATACCGGTTTGACAGCTACCCCTTGTTTCTTGTCAACCGCGTGTACCTTTTGGCGCTTGCCGCGTTCATTCTTGCAATCTGCACAAGCATCGAATTCCAAAGCCGCTACCGCACGGACATGGAAATCCTCGATCAGGTTCTGGTCGAGGAGCGCAAGCAATATGGGCAGATGAAGGATAATATGGATATGATCAACCTCCGCTGTCACGACCTCAAGCATCAGCTCGACGATTTTTCGGATAAGCTGACCGCGTGCGAAATCGAATCCCTGCGCGACGCCATGGATTTTTATGACAGCAATATCAAAACCGGCTGTGAAGTATTGGATGTCGTTCTGCATGTGCATCAGCCGGTCTGCCGGGCCGAGGGCATCGAGCTGACCTGCCTTGCCGACGGAGCGTGCCTGTCGTTTGTGCGGACGCGCCACCTCTATTCCCTGTTCAACAACGCCATCGGCAACGCGATCGAGGCCGTGAAAAAGCTGGACAAACCCGAAATGCGGACGATCTCCGTCACGGTCGCGCGGCAGAATGACAACGCCGTGATCGAGGTTACCAACTTTTTCGACGGCAAGCCGATTGAGATAAGCAGTACGTCCAAGGCCGACCGCAGCCGGCACGGGTTCGGCACAATGTCGATGCGCTATATTGCGGAATCCTACGGCGGGCAGCTTCGGACGCAGACCGAAGGGCAGCTTTATTGCCTCACCATTTCGCTGCCGATCCCCAAAGGATTGTAAGTTACGCAATCAGCTTTTAGGTTATGCAATTTCGGTTTTCAAAGGGAGCCGGATTTGATAAGATACAAATCAGACGGAAGGGAGGGAAAACGCATGACCGTTCATATTGCGATCGTGGAGGACGAGGCCGCCCCGCGCGACACGCTTCTTGCCTATCTCAAGCGGTTTGAGGGCGAGAACGACGTGACGTTTTCCGTCAATACGTTCCGTTCCCCGATCATGCTGCTCGAAAACTATAAGCCGAAATACGATATCATCTTTATGGATATCCAGATGCCGAACATGAACGGCATGGAAGCGGCGCGGCGGCTACGCACCGTCGATCAGCAGGTGATCCTGATCTTTGTCACAAACCTGACGCAATACGCGATTGCGGGCTATGAGGTGTCCGCGATGGACTACATCTTAAAGCCCGTGCAGTATTACAGCTTTGCCATGAAGCTGACCAAGGCGATCTGGCGGCTCGGCGGGCAGAGCGACGATTCGATCAACGTCACGACCGACACCGGCTCCGCGCGCATCCGGCTCAAAGATATTTTTTACGTCGAGGTGCGCGGTCATATGCTGACCTATCACACGCATGAGGGCAGTTATTACGGGTTCGGCTCTCTCGCAAGTCAGGAGGAAAAGCTCCGAGAAAATGGCTTTGTCCGTTGCAACAGCTGCTACCTTGTCAACCTCGAATACGTTCAAGGCGTCAAAGGCTATACGCTCACGCTGAAAAACGGGACCGAGCTGAAAATCAGTCAGCCGAAAAAGAAATCCTTCCTGCTCGCCCTAAAAGAATATCACGGCGAAGAATAGTTTTTTTCAATTCATCTCCTCCTGCAAGCGGACGCCTCGCAAAACCGGCATCCGCTTGCCAATTTTATGGAAGTCCTGTTTGCTTCATGTTTCCCTCTCCTGCTTAGCTGAGAAAGACTCTCTCACTGTTCTCAAGTGAAGTCGTCTATTTTGGTTTCGGGGGATTGAAAAATCGCCGCGGGCATGGTAAACTTTTATAGATAGGGTTGCATCGAAAGAGGGAAACCGCGGGAAGCAAGAAGCGTTTCCATACGATTTGCTGACGTTTGAATCAATACCTTGATGCGCTGTCCAAGCTTTTTGTTACGAAATCGCAATACGATTTCGCAGCGGACAACGGTTTCAGCAGGGCGAAAGCATGTGCGAATACTGCGGACAAAAGATGCGCGAAACCTTTCGGGATCTATGTCGGGGGACGAGCCGACGGGATTCCTGATGCTCGGGTATACCATTTCCGATGAGGGCTCCGACAGAGAGGCGTATCTGCTGTTCATCAACAGCGATCTTGACAGGCGCTTTATGATTTAATAAGGATTCAAGAGAAAGGCTCATGCTAAGAGGCCGTGCGCTTTGCGCCGGATTTCATCCGTGCTTTCCGTGCGATAAGGCGGATTGCCGCCGGCTCTCCTGCACGCCCGAAAACGAGTCCGTGAGAAAGCTCTATCGTTCCTTTGGATATAAGAAAACGCTGGAATTGCGCGAAAGACGGGATGAAACCCCCGCCGTACTGAAATGTTCACACGAAAGAAACTTCCATAATTCATACCGGTTCAAGGAGGAAACGAAACCATGTTGCATTGGAACAATCTCGATACGCTGACGGCTTTTGAAAAGCTGAAAGCAAAAAAAGGCAGCGTAAACCTGCCGGAAGCGATGGCGGGCGAAAGCGGTGCGCAGCGCGTCTCGAAGTACACGGTACCGATGGCTTGCGGGCTGGTATACAACTACGCCGCGAAGGCCGTAGACGATGAACTGCTCTCCATCCTGAAGGAGCTTGCCCGGGAGGCGCAGCTTAATGAGAAGTACGCCGCGCTGTACAACGGTGAAA
>JAFUDD010000277.1 GCA_017459315.1 Clostridia bacterium
ATCGGCCGTCCCGACCGTGACAATGTGATCGACGGCTATATCAACCAGAACGAAGAGGACGTGACCGCAGACGGCGTATGGCAGAAGTGGTTTACCGAGCAGCCTGCACCGTTCACGCGTGAGGAGCAGCAGGCATATCTGAAAACCGTGGACGGCGTGGCGCTCGGCTCCGATGCGTTCTTCCCGTTCTTTGACAATATCGAGCGCGCGCACCGCTCCGGCGTCAAGTACATCGCCGAACCGGGCGGCTCGATCCGCGACGATCTTGTGATCGAATGCTGCGACAAGTACGGCATCACCATGGCGTTCACCGGCATGCGCCTGTTCCATCATTGAGGACGCGCCGATGAAGGTTATGGTGATCGGCGGCGGCGGTCGTGAGCACGCGATCGTCAAGAAGCTGAAAGAGAATCAAGACATTACCGAGCTGTACGTGCTGCCCGGCAACGGCGGCATTGCGATGGACGCGACCTGCGTGAACATCGGCGCGACCGACCTTAACGGCATCGCTTCGTTCGCGGTCGAGCACGGCATTGAATACGCCGTTGTCACGCCCGACGATCCTTTGGTGCTGGGCGCGGTCGATCTGCTCGAAAGCAAGGGCATTCCGTGCTTCGGGCCGAACAAGGCCGCGGCGATCATCGAGGGCAGCAAGGCGTTTGCCAAGGACTTTATGCTGCGCCACGGCATCCCCACCGCGAAGTATGCGACCTTCACCGATCCCGAAGCGGCGCTTGCGTACGTCGAAACCGCGCCGCTGCCCGTCGTCGTCAAGGCGGACGGGCTTGCGCTCGGCAAGGGCGTCGTGATTGCGAACACCCGGGACGAAGCCAAGGAAGCCGTTCGCGCGGCGATGTGCGAAGGACGCTTCGGACACAGCGGCGAAACCGTCGTGATCGAAGAATTCTTGACCGGGCCGGAGGTATCCGTGCTCGCGTTCACCGACGGCAAAACCGTCGTTCCGATGGTGTCCTCCATGGATCATAAGCGCGCCAAGGACGGCGACGAGGGCCTGAACACCGGCGGCATGGGCACGATTGCGCCGAACCCGTATTATACAAAAGAAATTGCGGCGCGCTGCATGGACGAGATCTTCCTTCCGACCGTGCGCGGCATGGCCGAGGAAGGCCGTCCGTTCAAGGGCTGTCTGTACTTTGGCCTGATGCTGACCCCCTTGGGCCCGAAAGTGATCGAATACAACTGCCGCTTCGGCGATCCCGAAACGCAGGTCGTGCTGGCGCTCCTTAAGAGCGATCTCTTTACGATCATGCGGGCGACCACGGACGGCACGCTGCGCCCGGATATGGTACGCTTTTCCGACAAGGCCGCCGCATGCGTGATCATGGCGTCGGACGGCTATCCGCTGCACTATGAAAAGGGCTATGCGATCACGATGACGGATGCGGTGAAGCCGCATGTGCTCGTTGCGGGCGCAAAACAGCAGGACGGCAAGCTCGTCACAAGCGGCGGCCGCGTGCTCGGCGTCGTCGCGGTCGAGGATACGTTAAAAGCCGCGCTTGATACCGCCTATGCGCGTGTGAATGAGGTACATTTTGACAACGCGTTTTACCGCAAGGACATCGGCAAGCGCGCGTTGGAGGCATAAATGGTTTACAGAATTTTTGTGGAAAAAAAGCCGGGCTTCGATCACGAAGCCAAGGCGCTCTATAAGGAAGCGACCGAGCTTTTGGGCATCGACACGCTAAAGGCCGTTCGCCTTTTGAACCGCTACGATGCGGAGGGCATGGATCGGGCGCTGTTCGATTACGCGACCCGCACGGTCTTTTCCGAGCCGCAGGTGGATACCGCGACCGAGACGCCCGATCTGGGCGACGCCCGCGTGTTTGCGGTCGAATACCTGCCCGGTCAGTTTGATCAGCGTGCGGATTCGGCGGCGCAATGTATTCAGCTTTTGTCACAGGGCGAGCGCCCCGCGGTACGTTCCGCCAAGGTTTACGCGCTCTACGGCGAGCTTTCGGAGGAGCAGCTTGCCGCGATCAAAAAGTACGTGATCAACCCGGTCGAAGCGCGCGAGGCGTCGCTGATTAAGCCCGAAACGCTCGCCATGCAGTACACCGTGCCGACCACGGTCAAGACGCTCGACGGGTTCACACAGCTTGATCGCGCGGCGCTCGAAGCGTTCGTGCGCGACTACGGCCTTGCGATGGACGCGGACGATATCGCGTTCTGCCAAGCCTATTTCCGTTCCGAGCACCGCGACCCGACGATCACCGAGATCCGCATGATCGACACCTATTGGTCGGATCATTGCCGCCATACGACCTTTTTGACCGAGATCGACGACGTGCATTTCGAGGACGATACGCTTGAAAAAGCCTATCGCCGCTATCTCGATACGAGAAAGGCCTTGGGCCGCACCAAGCCTGTGTGCCTGATGGACATTGCGACGCTTGCGGTAAAGCATCTTCGTGCCTGCGGCAAGCTCGACAAATTGGACGAATCCGAGGAAATCAACGCCTGCACGGTAAAGATCGAGGTCGAGGCCGACGGCGTCAAGGAGCCGTGGCTCTTGCTCTTCAAGAACGAAACGCACAACCACCCGACCGAGATCGAGCCGTTCGGCGGCGCGGCGACGTGCATCGGCGGCGCGATCCGCGATCCGCTTTCGGGACGCTCCTATGTTTACGGCGCGATGCGCGTGACCGGCGCGGCGGACCCGACGGTTCCCGTGTCCGAAACGCTGCCCGGCAAGCTGCCGCAGCGCAAGCTCGTCACGACAGCGGCGGCGGGCTATTCCTCTTACGGCAACCAGATCGGCCTTGCCACGGGCATCGTCGATGAAATCTATCACCCCGGCTATGCCGCCAAGCGCATGGAGATCGGCGCGGTGATCGCGGCGGCGCCGCAGGCGAACGTGCGGCGCGAGCGTCCTTCTGCGGGCGACGTCGTGATCCTGCTCGGCGGCTCCACGGGACGCGACGGCATCGGCGGCGCGACGGGTTCCAGCAAGGCGCACAACGCGCACTCGGTCGAAACCTGCGGCGCAGAGGTGCAGAAGGGCAACGCGCCCGAGGAACGCAAGCTCCAGCGGCTGTTCCGCAGCCCCGCAGCGTGCCGGATGATCAAGCGGTGCAACGACTTCGGTGCGGGCGGCGTATCGGTTGCCATCGGCGAGCTGGCCGACGGCCTTTTGATCGACCTCAACGCCGTGCCGAAAAAATACGAAGGCCTTGACGGCACCGAGCTTGCGATCAGCGAATCGCAGGAGCGCATGGCGGTCGTCGTCGAAAAGGAGAACGTGGATGCGTTCCTGTCGCTTGCCAAGGCCGAAAACCTGCAGGCGTGCCCGGTCGCGGTCGTGACCGAATCGCCGCGGCTTGTGATGGAATGGAACGGCAAAAAGATCGTGAATGTCAGCCGCGACTTTTTGAACTCCAACGGCGCGCCCAAGCATATCACGATCGCGCCCGAAAAGCCGCATCTTGTGAAGCAGCCGGTTTCGGGCGGCTTTGCGGAAAACATGCGCCGCCTTGCGGGCGACCTCAATATCTGCTCTAAGCGCGGCCTTTCGGAGCGGTTCGATTCGACCATCGGCGCAGGTACGGTTTTGATGCCGTTTGGCGGCAAGCAGCAGCAGACGCCGGCGCAGGCGATGGTGCAGAAGATCTCGATGGAGGAAAAGCACACCGACGATTGCTCGCTGATGGCATGGGGCTATGATCCGATCCTGACGAGCCAAAGCCCGTACCACGGCGCGTACAGCGCGGTCGTGGAATCGGTGTCCAAGCTGATCGCCACCGGCGCGAAGTTCGAGGATGTCTACCTCACGTTCCAGGAATACTTTGAAAAGCCGGGCCACGACCCGAAGCGGTGGGGCAAGCCCTTCTCGGCGCTTCTTGGCGCATTCGAAGCGCAAATGAACCTCGGCATCGGCGCCATCGGCGGCAAGGACTCGATGAGCGGCTCGTTTGAATCGCTCGACGTTCCGCCGACGCTCGTGTCCTTTGCGGTCACGACCGAAAAGGTGCAGCACATCGTCCCGAACGATTGCAAGGCGGCGGGTCGTTCCGTTGTGCTGCTGGCGCCGGAATATGATGAAAACGGGCTCCCCGAAACGGCGTCCCTCCTTGCGGTGTTCGATCGCGTGACAGAGCTTTTGCAAAGCGGCAAGGCGGTATCGGCCTATACCCCGGAGCGCGGCGGCATTTTGGCGGCGGTGCTGAAAATGGCCATCGGCAACGGCCTCGGCTTCCGGTATGCGGACGGGCTTTCGCTCGAAACGCTGCTTGCCGACAAGTGCGGCCGGTTCCTGCTCGAAGTCACGGCGCCTGTCGAAAATGCGCTTATGATCGGCACGATCACGGACGACGGCAAGCTGACCTACGCGAATGAAGCGTTGGCGCTTGCGGATATCCAAAAGGTCTATGAGGATAAGCTCGAAAGCGTTTATCCCTGCAATATCCAAACGCCCGCCGCAAAGGTCGAGAACGTGACCTATACGGCGACCTCGCACAAGTCGGCTGCGGTGCATATCGCAAAGCCGCGCGTGCTGATCCCGGTGTTTCCGGGCACCAACTGCGAATACGACAGCGCGAAGGCCGTGCGCGACGCGGGCGCTGTACCGGAGATTCTGGTGCTGAACAACCTCTCGCCTGCGGGCGTGCAGGATTCCGTCATGCGGTTTGCAAAGGCGCTTCAAAATTCGCAAATCGTGTTCGTGCCGGGCGGTTTTTCCGGCGGCGACGAGCCGGACGGCTCCGGCAAGTTCATCACGGCGTTCTTCCGTAACGGCCTGATCAAGGACGGCGTGACCGACCTTTTGGAGAACCGCGACGGCTTGATGTGCGGTATCTGCAACGGCTTTCAGGCGCTTGTGAAGCTCGGCCTTGTGCCGTTCGGCAAGATCATCGACGCGGACGAAACCTGTCCGACGCTGACGTTCAATACGATTGCGCGGCACCAGTCGCGCATCGTCCGCACGCGGATCGCGTCGAACAAGTCCCCGTGGCTGAAGCTCATGCAGCCCGGCGAGATCGTGTCGGTGCCGATTTCCCACGGCGAAGGACGGTTTGTGGCGAGCGAAGAAATGTTGCAACAGCTTGCGGCAAACGGGCAGATCGCCACGCAGTACGTAGACCTTGACGGCAAGGCTACGATGGATGTACACTATAATCCGAACGGGTCGCTGAACGCCATCGAGGGCATCACCTCGCCCGACGGACGCGTGTTCGGCAAGATGGGACACAGCGAGCGCACCGGCGCAGGACTCTATAAAAACGTGCCCGGCAACTACAACATCCGCATGTTTGAAGCGGCGGTACTCTATTTCCAATAACCATTCCAAGGAGGCAGCATGACGTATTTATCCGACATTGAGATCGCACAGGCGACCGAAATGCAGCCCATTACCGAGATCGCAAAACGCGCGCACGTGGACGAGCGATTCCTCGAGCCTTACGGCAAGTATAAAGCCAAGGTCGATCCCGCTTTGCTGAAAGAAACCGACAAGCCCGACGGCAAGCTGATCCTTGTCACGGCGATCACGCCGACCCCCGCAGGCGAGGGCAAGACCACCACGACCATCGGCCTTGCGGACGGCTTACGGCGCATCGGCAAGGATGTGACCGTGGCACTTCGTGAACCGTCGCTCGGACCCGTGTTCGGCGTCAAGGGCGGCGCGGCGGGCGGCGGCTATGCGCAGGTCGTTCCGATGGAGGACATCAACCTGCACTTCACCGGCGACTTCCACGCCATCGGCGCGGCGAACAACCTGCTCGCGGCAATGCTCGACAACCACATTCAGCAGGGCAACGCGCTCGGCATCGACGTGCGCAAGATCACATGGAAACGCTGCGTGGACATGAACGACCGGCAGCTTCGCAACATCGTGGACGGTCTCGGCGGCAAGCCGAACGGTACCCCGCGTGAGGACGGCTTTGATATCACGGTCGCAAGCGAGATCATGGCGGTGTTCTGCCTCGCAAGCAGCATCACCGACCTTAAAGCGCGCCTAAGTCGCATCATCGTCGGCTATACCTACGATGATAAGCCCGTCACCGCAGGCGATCTGAAGGCCGTCGGCGCAATGACCGCGCTGTTAAAGGACGCCTTGAAGCCGAACCTTGTGCAGACGCTGGAGGGCACGCCCGCGTTCGTCCACGGCGGTCCGTTTGCGAATATCGCACACGGCTGCAACTCCGTCATGGCAACGCGCATGGCGCTCAAGATGGGCGACTATACCGTGACCGAAGCCGGCTTCGGCGCCGACCTCGGCGCGGAGAAGTTCCTCGACATCAAATGCCGCATGGCAGGCCTCGTCCCGGACGCGGTCGTGATCGTTGCGACGGTGCGCGCCTTGAAAATGCACGGCGGGCTCGATAAAAAGCAGCTCGGCACCGAGGACCTTGCGGCGCTCGAAAAGGGCATCCCGAACCTGCTCAGACACGTATCCAACATCAAGAACGTCTATAAGCTCCCGTGCGTCGTCGCGGTCAATCGCTTTCCGACTGATACCGACGCGGAGATCGAATTCATCATCGAAAAGTGCCGTGGCTTGGGTGTGAACACGGTGCTGTCCACGGTCTGGGCCGAGGGCGGCAAGGGCGGCGAGGCGCTTGCCCGTGAGGTTGTCCGCCTTTGCGAAGAAGAAAAGGGCGACTTTACGTTCTCCTATGACCTTGACGGTTCGATCGAGGACAAGATCAACGCCATCGTCACCAAGGTCTACGGCGGCGACGGCATCACGGTTCTGCCTGCGGCAAAGAAGCAGATCCAGCAGCTCACCGCGCTCGGCTTCGACAAGCTGCCCGTCTGCATTGCCAAGACGCAGTACAGCTTTTCGGACGATCCCGGTAAGCTCGGCGCGCCGGAGCATTTCACGGTTACGGTCAAGAACGTCAAGGTTTCCGCGGGCGCGGGCTTTGTCGTCGTGCTGACCGGCGACATTATGACCATGCCGGGTCTGCCGAAGGTTCCCGCCGCCGAAAAGATCGACGTGGACGAGAACGGCAGGATCACGGGTCTGTTCTGATCGG
>JAFUDD010000025.1 GCA_017459315.1 Clostridia bacterium
CAAACAGGATATGACCAAGCTGTTTGGTTGACAAAATATTAAAGGTTTCTCCTGCTCGATCATAGATGCGCTTTTCCAAGGCGGATGCCGCGGAATGGAATTCATCATGCAGCTGGAGAAGAACGTCGGCATCCACGCGTACGCCGCTGCGTTCCATGTCGAATAAAACAAGCTGCAGCGGGAGCTCCATTTCCCGATATAAGGCGTCCATGCCTGCTGCTGTAATTGCCTGTTCCATCGGTAAGCGAACCGCAAACAGGCACGAGGCGTTGGCATGCTCCGTTTGCAGATATGCCGTGCAGCACGCCGAAAACGATTCGCTCGGCCGGTTGCTTTGCAGCAGATAGTCGGCAATCTTGGCATCGAAAACAATGGCCGGAAGCTCCGTATCCTCCGTAAACGCCTTGTGCAGCAGGTTTTTCCCTTCGTATGTCAGCAGCTTAGCCTTATGCGACACGACCCAATCGTGCAGAATGGCATACGCTTCCGATTCTTCCATCGGCACATCGAACAGCGTTTCTCCTGCAGTCAAAGCATAGGACGTCTTTTCATCAAATGCGAACCCGAAAGTCGGTTCCGTCAGAACGGCTATCTCACTAGCGTCACGATGCTCTTCCAATATCTTTCGCAGCGATTCCGCATTTTCAACGGAAACGGTTTCCGAAACGAATGTCGTTGCATAATTTTCAACAATTACTTTACCGTCGGGCAGCCGATTGGCTATGGAGTTCAATTCCAAGGCAAGCAGACGCGGCTTTGCGTCGCCTGCATTTTGCATATCGAATTCACAATCGGCAAGCGATTCTTTTACCGGTGCGTCGCACACGATTGTGCCGAGCCAATAGGAAAACCGCGCGCTCTTTTCCCCTTCCCGTACACGTTCGCCGAGTTTTCCTTTGATTTCATCGGCATGCATGAGGATACCGTCCAGATTGCCGTAGATAGACAGCAGCTTCAGCGCCGTCTTTTCGCCAACGCCTGCTATGCCGGGAATATTATCCGATGCGTCCCCCATCAGCGCCTTTAGGTCCCGCATCCGATCCGGCGTCAGACCATAGCGGTTTTGCAATTCCGCTTCATCTATGATCGCATTATCTTTGGTATAATATATTTTCGTCAGCGGCGTAATTAGCTGAAACGAATCGCGGTCGCCTGTGACAATCAACGTTTCTACATCGTTTTTCTCTGCGATTCGGGAGAACGTGCCCAAAATATCGTCCGCTTCATAGCCTTCACATTCTATAACGGCAACATGCAGCAGTGCAAGAAGCGAGCGAATCTCCTCCATCTGCTTCAGAAGATCATCTGTCGGCGGCGTGCGTCCGGCCTTATATTCGCTGTATTGCTGATGACGGAACGTCGGCTTGTGCATATCGAAAGCAACGAGCACGTATTCCGGCTCATCCTTTAATAGTTCCAAGAGCTTCGTTAAAAAGCCCTTTAACGCGCCGGTCGGAAAACCGTCGCGCGTGGTCAGATTCGCCTTAAAAAACGCATAATACGCTTGATACAATAAGCTGTTGCCGTCGATGGCAAGCAGCTTTTG
The DNA here is from genome assembly GCA_017459315.1 of Clostridia bacterium. The sequence continues at coordinate 1,547 of JAFUDD010000025.1, forward strand.
CCGTTTCTTTTCTTCCTGGCTCATGGCAGTTCTCCTATGACATCATATACCATCGGACGTTCCTCCGGTTTTGTGTCGGAGAAAGTGAAAGCTCTATGGAATTCCCGTATGGCATCCTCTGCCTTGGCGGGATCGTTGATATACATATAGCAAAGCGGTTCATCGGCTCTTACATAATCGCCGTACCGTTTTTGCATCACAAGACCGACAGCGGGATCTATGCGATCCGCCTTTGTCGCTCGTCCTGCACCGAGTATCTGAGCCGCATTGCCGATACAGACAGCCTTGATGTCGGCAATATACCCTGCCCGCGCCGGATAGATCGGTCGAACCTCCTTGACACGACACAGCTCATCGATGCGTTCCATACATAGATACGAAGCGTCGCCACCCTGCGCCGTAATCATCTGCTGCAGCTTTTTCAAACCGGCGCCGCTTACGATCGCGGCTTCGAGCAATGCTTTTGCGGTTTCCACATCCTCCGAGAGATTCGAAACGATCAGCATATATACGCCAAGCATCAAACAGACTCTGTACAGAGGATCGTCCTTATCAATCTTTCCGGACAGCAGCTGAATGGCTTCCCGCACCTCCAAGGCGTTGCCGACAGCCATGCCGAGCGGTTGATTCATGTCGGTTAAGATCGCCACAACGCGTTTGCCCATGCGTTTCCCGATTTCAACCATCAGCTTGGCAAGCTCTTTCGCCTGCTCCACCGTAGACATGAATGCACCGGAACCGACCTTCACATCCAAAACAATCGAATCGGCGCCTGCAGCGAGCTTTTTGGACATAATGCTGGAGGCGATCAAAGGTATGCTGCGGACCGTTGCGGTCACATCTCGCAGCGCGTACATCTTTTTATCGGCAGGGTCCAGATTGCCGGACTGTCCGATTACCGCTACGCCGATATGATCGACGATGCGCTTAAA
>JAFUDD010000278.1 GCA_017459315.1 Clostridia bacterium
CACCTTGCCCTTTTGCCGCATGGCTTTCCGGTTGATGACTTTCGGACGATACAGCAATAGCAAGATAGGCTTCACAAGGATGTACGCGATCACGTACAGCATTTATTCCTTCACCTCCGCGAGCAGCGCCTCCACAGCCTGCTCGATCGTCATGTTTGTGGTGTCAATCTTGACCGTATCTTCTTTGCAAACCAACGGCATATACGCTCGTTCGCTGTCCTGCTTATCACGACGGATAATATCTTCTAAAATCGTATCATAGTCGGCGGGCTGCCCGGCCTCGATGAGCTGCTTGACGCGACGGTTCGCACGTTCCTCGGCGGAAGCCGTTACAAAGAACTTGTGCGGCGTATCGGAAAGTACATTCGTGCAGATATCGCGTCCGTCCATGATGACCGCCTGCCGGTGTGCAACCTCCCGCTGCAAGGCAACGAGATAATCCCGCACCTCCGGAATCTGGCTCACGAGAGAAGCACCCTGCGATATGTCCTCAGTCCGCAGCAGGCCGGCGACATCCTCATGCTCTGCAAGCATACGCTGTTCGCCGTTCGGAAGGTATTTCACTTCGATTCGCGCAGACGGCAGAAAAGCGCGAACCGCATCCCAATCCGTTACATCTATCCCGTTTTTCTTACAGGAAACGGCAACCGCGCGGTACAGTGCGCCGGTATCCAGATACGGAATGCCGAGCTTTTTCGCCGCCAACTTGGCTATTGTGCTTTTCCCCGCCCCGGCGGGTCCGTCAATCGCTACGCTGTATTTCATATCTTTCTCCTTACTGCATCGGAATACTGCTTCCGGCCAATGCCCCGGTGGACCATGCAATCTGCAAATTGAAGCCGCCCGTAAATGCGTCCACATCCAACATTTCGCCGGCAAAATACAAGTTCTTAATCTTTTTCGATTCCATCGTGGAAGGGTTCACATCCCGCACGTCCACCCCACCACGCGTGATGATAGCTTCTGCAAATGATCTTGCACCTGTTACATGCAACGGTAACCCTTTCAGCGTCTCAATCAGCGCATGCCGCTGTGCCTTTGAGAACTGTGCGGCAGGCATCGTCGGTTGAAGTCCCGCCTGTTCCAGCACGATCGACAACAATCGCTGCGGCAAAAGCCCATACAGCGCGCCCTCCAAGCCCTTGCGAATATTTGCGGCTATATCCCGCTGCAAGCGCGCATCAAGCTGTTCCTGCGTAAGTCCCGGCTTTAAGTCGATTTTCAGCAGCGTGCCCTCCGGCTGATCCGCGATCAAACTGGAGCACGACAGTACAAGCGGGCCGCTGACGCCGAAATGCGTAAAGAGCATTTCGCCAAGCTCCGAATACACTTCTTTCTTCCCCCGGTACGCATGCAGGGTAACGTTTTTCAGTGTCAATCCGGAAAGCTCTCCACACCACGTTTCTTCCGTTTCAAGCGGGACAAGCGCCGGGTGCAGGTCGGTGACGCGATGCCCGAGCTTTTCGGCAAATCGAATTCCGTCGCCCGTGCTGCCTGTTGACGTATACGACACGCCGCCCGTTGCTAAAATCACTGCGTCACACATTTCCTCTCCGGTGGCTGTGCGTATACCACAGACTGCACCGTCCCGCGTCAGGATTTCCGACACGCGCGTATGCAGCTTTACCGTTACCCCTGCCTGTTTGACCGTCTTTTCGAGCGCCTTCAGAATATAGCTTGATTTATCGGAAGCAGGAAAAACACGCTGCCCTCGCTCCACCTTCGTCGGAACGCCTGCTTTTTCGATCAAGGAAATGATCGCTTCCTGATCGAACGACGCGTATGCGCTGTACAGAAAACGAGGATTGTGCACAACGTTTTGAAAGAATCCGTCTCTGCCACTCGCATTGGTTAGATTGCAGCGGCCTTTGCCGGTGATGAACAGCTTTTTGCCGAGCTTCTCGTTTCTTTCGTAAATTGTTACGCTGTGCCCGCTTTGGGCGGCTTTGATCGCGGCGATCTGCCCTGCCGCACCGCCGCCGACAACTGCTACTCGCATCGGCCGCCTCCGATATGCGCCCATTCTTCCGGCTCTGTATTCCCGATCATTTCATTATGGGCATGACCGTAGGTTAAGACAGACACAGCGACATAGCCGGCGTACGCAAGCGAACGATCCGTATCCGGATTCGTCTCCGGCGCCTTTGTCCACTTTGTAAAAATGTAAGGATCTGTTTCATTCTCCACCTTTTCATACGGCAGATCATAAGGAATCCGGGAAAGCTCCGCCTGCCGAACCCCTTTGATCTGCGCAAGCGGCAGATCCGGCACATTCACATTATAGAACGTGCCGGCGGACAACGGGTGCTTTTTATAAAACCCTGTCATACCGAGGGCAATCTCTCCGGCTGTGTCCATCCAAGCGCCGCCGTTTTCCACACCGCAGGACATAGCGATAGCCGGAACGCCGTTGACAGCCGCTTCTATCGCCGCCGCACACGTTCCGGAATACAGGGTATCCGTTCCGATATTATAGCCGAAATTGATGCCGGTCACGCAAAGATCCGGCTTTACCGGAAGAAGGTTACCAAGCGCGACCCGGACGCAATCCACCGGCGTACCATCGAGCGCATACGCCCAAACCTGCGGAAATTCGGAAAGCACCCGTTTTTGGGGATGCAGCGGCGTCCCGATGGAAACCTTGCGGCTTACCGAGCTTTGCGGCCGGTCCGGTGCAACCACATACAGCGTATGCCTCTTTGACAGCGCACGAATCAGCGCCGCTATGCCGGGCGCGTCTATGCCGTCGTCATTGCTGAGCAGAATCCGCATCTTTTCCTCCATGCAAAATATTCCTTCTATACCTTACCA
>JAFUDD010000279.1 GCA_017459315.1 Clostridia bacterium
TGATGATATCGACTCTGCCCATGACGCCGCAATATTCGCATGTTCCTCTGCCGTGATCACCCATAAAGCCGACCGCGTGGGAATCATCGACCATTACAAGTGCATCGTATTCGTCCGCAAGGTCACAAATGGCTTGCAGATTCGCAATATAGCCATCCATGGAAAAAACGCCGTCGGTGGCAATCAGCTTGATACGGCAGTCCCTCGCCTCCTCCAGCTTATTCCGAAGATCTTCCATATCGTTGTTATGATAACGCAGTCGCTTTGCCTTACAAAGACGTATTCCGTCGATGATCGAAGCGTGGTTCAGTTCATCGGAAATGACTGCGTCGTTCGGACCGAGAAGCGTCTCAAACAGGCCGCCGTTGGCATCGAAGCAGGAGGAATACAGAATTGCATCTTCCGTTCCGACGAACCGGGCAATGCGGCTTTCCAGTTCCTTATGAATCCCCTGCGTGCCGCAAATGAAGCGAACCGAGGAAAGCCCGAAGCCCCATTTATCATAGGATTGCTTTGCTGCTTCGATCAGCGCCGGGTGTGCCGACAGGCCGAGATAGTTGTTGGCGCAAAGGTTGACGACACCTTTGACTTTTGTGGTGTCGATGCGCGAGTACTGGGGCGTCGTGATGATGCGCTCATCCTTGTAAGTGCCTGCCTCGCGGATCGTGTCCAGTTCCTGCCGGTAGATTGAATATGCCTGTTTCATGGATCCTCCTTTATTGCCACGACAGAATGACCTTGCCGGACTTGCCCGAATTCATCGCGGCAAATCCCTTTTCAAATTCGGTGTACGGGAACCGGTGTGTGATTACCGGATGCAGATCGAAGCCGGCTTCCACCATCGAAATCATCTTGTACCATGTCTCATACATCTTTCGTCCATATATGCCCTGCAGCGTGAGCCCCTTGAAAATGACATCGTTCCAGTCAATCACGGTGCCAGGGCCGGAAATGCCGAGAAGCGCCACCTTTCCCCCGTTGCGCATGTGCTTCAACAATTGATTCAATGCCGCGCCGCTGCCGCTCATTTCGCAGGCTACGTCAAATCCTTCTATGATGTGCTCCTCTTTCATGACCTCGTCGAGATCCTGATACCGGAGGTTGACCGTTGCCGTTGCGCCCATGTTCTTGGCGAGGTTCAGCCGGTAGTCGTTCACGTCGGTAATCACCACGTGCTTTGCGCCGTTGTGCGCGCAGATGCCCGCCGCCATCACGCCGATCGGACCGGCGCCGGTGATCAGCACATCCTCTCCGATCACATCGAACATCGTAGCGGTGTGGAACGCATTGCCGTAGGCGTCGAAAAAGGACACAACATCCTCGTCGATGCCGTCCGGAATGACGATAACATTGGTAGCCGGTATGCAGAGGTACTCGGCAAACGCACCGTCACGATCAACGCCGACACCTTTTGTGTGTTTGCACCATTGCCCGTTGCCGGCGCGGCAGTTGCGGCAGCGGCCGCACACGATATGCCCCTCTCCCGATACAATCTGCCCCACATGATACCCTTCCACACCGGGGCCGAGCGCAGCGATCTCCCCCACGTACTCATGGCCGATCGTCATAGGCGGGCGAATATGCGTTTCGGACCAGGCGTCCCAATTATAGATATGAACATCTGTGCCGCAGATTGCCGTCTTGTGTATCTTGATCAAGACTTCTCCGATACCCACTTCCGGTACGGATACGCGCCGAAGTTCCAGCCCCTTCCCTGCCGCCGGTTTTACAAGTGCATCCATCGACTTTGGAATCATCCCTAATCCTCCAGTGTTTTACTTTGTTCTTACATTATGCCAAATCAGCAATGGACTTTCCATCCCCTGTGTAGGGTTTGTCATCGAAAAAGCGAGTATCGTTTGCTGTTTTGTGCGAATCTTTCTTTCGTTTGCGTGGAAAGAAAGCACCTATCAATGCACCGACCAACGCTGCGCCGACGGAAGGCAGCAGCCAGCCGAGACCGTATGCCGCAAGCGGAAGTTTTTCACACAGTGCGCACGGTGGAAATACCGTACGAAGCTCTGTAACAACCGTCACGATAAAGGCAAGGCCCGCACCGAACGGCGCCGCGTAAGATTTGGTTCGAATACTGTCCGGCAGAAACGAGACAAGAACGAGCATAATCAGCATCGGGAACAGGATGTTCAGAATCGGTGCTGCGATATGCAGTATCATTTCCGTGCCGAGATTGGAAAGGACGTAGCTGACGCCGATAATAACCAGCATGGTCGGGCGGTATGGGAGCTTGCCCTTTGTGATGTCGACAAAGGTTTGCGCACACGCGGAGACAAGGCCGATTGCCGTCGTCAAGCATGCGCCCGCCACGATCAGGCCGAGCAGCAAACCGCCGAGCGGACCGACAAGCTGCTCCGTGATCGCCACCAGCAGGCCGGGGCGATCGGCTTCGGCAAGCCGCAGCAATTCGGCATTGCCGGAGATTGTGGCGCCGATATAGGCAAGGCCGCCGTAAACGATGAATAAGCCTGCCGAAGCAACAAGTCCCGCAAGGCCTACCATTGTCATTTTACCCTTTGTCGTTGTCACGCCGGATTCCGTCACAGCAAGAAGCGTAACGGAGGCCAGTAGCACAGCGCCGAGCATATCCATCGTCTGATAGCCGGAGCGCAAACCGTCCGACAGTGCTTCCGCAGTCGAAGCCTTCGGAACGATCTCACCGAGTGGATGCAGGATGCCTACGGCGATCAAACCCAGCAGCAGCACGAACATAACGGGAGCAAGAATCTTACCGATAATATCGACGACCTTTCCGGGCTTTAGGCAAAGAATGGCAACAAGTGCAAAGTAGACGCCGCCGCATACCCACGAAACCCACGGCGCAGGCGATACATGTAGCAGCGGACGAATACCGATATCGAATGTTGTAGCCGCCGTTCGCGGAATGGCAATCAGCGGTCCGAGACAAACGGTATTCAAAAACAGCAGCACCGCCGCGACTTTGGGCGAGAGCTGCTGTGAAATATTCTGTAAAAAGCCGCCGGGCAATTTGAAGTAGGCAATCAGCGCAACAACCGACAGACCTGCGTCCACCGCTATGTACATCAAAAATCCGGGAAACCAGTTGGAGCCGGAGTTTGCGCCGAGCGCCGGGGGCAGGATCAGATTGCCCGCGCCGAAAAAACATGGCGAACAAGGCGAAGCCAAGAACAACGATTTTTCCGAAAGAAAGCTGCTGTTTCACGGACGGATACCTCCTCCCTTGGATGATATCAGTATAGTCGATTTTTCGATCATCCGCAAAACATGCAAAACCGCGCAAAAAGTAAAGATCACGCAAATTTGTCTCTTTACAATACGCTTTTCAGCCTATATAATAGGATTAACAAAAAACATAGCGGAAAAATCCGAGAAAGGCATACTTCCATGAGCGATGTAACCCGGCTGATTGGGACGAATATTCGCACCTATCGCCGCGCAGGGAAAATGACAATCGATGAACTTGCCGACCGCATCCATAAAAGCAAGGCTACCGTCGGCAAATATGAGCAGGGATCCATCTCCGTCGATGTCGATACGCTGTTTGAGTTGGCTGCTGCACTCGGCGTCTCCCCTGCTTTGCTGCTGCAGCAGACCGTTCCGGAAAGTCCTGCGCAAAGCTTCCCTACGGCGTTTTCCGCATCCCGCCGCTATCTGTATTTATACGACGGGCGCAAGAGCCGGATCGTCCGAAGTCTTTTAATGCATGCCGACGAAGGCGATGCGGTAACGCTGTTCTACGATATCGTTTCCTTTGACGAACCGCAGCGTTGCCGTGTGCTCTACTTCGGCCGATGCCGTACGCACGATTTTGTGACAAACTATCTTTTGGACAACCAATCGAGCGAAATGGAGCATCTTTTTATCTGTCTGATGCGTTCGATCGACAAGGCAGCGTACAGCGCAGGGCTGCTGTCCGGCATCTCCTCCCGTATGCTGCTACCGGCAAGTTCCAAATGCATCTTGTCCCGCGAACCGCTGCCCGAGACGGAGGCACTGAATGAAGAACTGCTCTTGACGAAGGAGGATCTGCGCTTAACAAAGCGATACAACATGTTTATGGTTGAGCAGATCAGCCCGTAGCCATGAGATATTTACGAAGGCCCGCAGCATAAAGCCGCGGGTCTTGTTGTTTACTGATTCCGTTTCCTTTCGGCATCGGACAGCGCATCGGTCAGCGCCTCGTTGAAAGTCGGATGCGGGCGCATCGAGCGAAGCAGCTGCTTTACGGTCAGTCCGTTTGCGATAGCGGACGAGATTTCGGAAATCATGTCCGTGGCGTTCGCGCACATCAGCACCGCACCGAGTACCTTGCCGGTTTCGGCATGCGCTGTAATTTTCATAAAGGAACGGCCCGGATCCGCGATCATTGTTCGGGCATTGGCGCCCATCACGCATTTGCCGATCTTGACAGGGATATTTTGTTCCTTGGCCTCCGCTTCGGTCAAGCCGACGCAGGCGATTTCCGGACGGGTATAGATGCAGGCGGGGATGATTGAAAGGTCTACGGAAGGCTTATTGCCGCAATTGCCGTCCACGCAGGCAATCCCCTGCGCGGCGGCGACATGTGCCAGCTGAACGGGAGATGAAACATCACCGATGGCATAGACGCCCGGAATGGAGGTATGGAACCGTTAATCCACACGGATACGCCGACGTTCGGTTTCCGGCTGCATCCCGTCGGCAAACAAGCCGTCGCAGTAGGGATGGCGCCCGATGGCGCAAAGCACCTTTTCCCCGGCTGCGCTGCCCTCGGCGCCCTTTTGCATATACACGACGGATAACCCGTCCTCTGCCGGTTCGATGCGTTCCACCATCGCACCGGTCACGATGCGCACGCCTTGCTTTTTCAGCAGCAGCGCAAGGTTCTGTCCGATTTCTCGATCCATGGTCGGCAGCAGGTGATCCAGTCCTTCCACAATCGTGACCTCACTGCCGAGATCGGCATAGAAGGTGGCAAGCTCGACGCCGATCACACCTCCGCCGATAATGACGATAGACCGGTACAGCGCGTCAGCGCCTTCCAACAGCTCGTCGCTCGTCATAACGCCGTCCAGCGTAAGCCCCGGAATCGGCGGCCTTGCCGGAACGGAACCGGTTGCGATCAGGATGCTTTCGGCTTGACAGATTGTTTCTGTGCCGTCGGATGCCGTGACGGACACCGTATGCGGCGCGGTGATCTTGGCTGTGCCGCGCAGAAGCGGCACCTTGGCGCTCTTTAGCAGCGCCTCGACGCCCTTGGAAAGCGTTTCGACAACCTGTCTTTTACGGGCAAATACGGTGTTCAGATCGACGTGCAGTCCATCCGATACGACGCCTATTGCCGCGCCTTCCTTGGCTGCTCGATATACCTCGGCGGTGTGAAGCAGCGTTTTCGTCGGAACGCAGCCGCGGTTCAGGCAGGTGCCGCCCGCCTCCCGCGCTTCGATAACTGCGGTTTTCAGACCGCACTTTGCCGCATGCAGCGCCGCCGTATAACCGCCCGGTCCTGCACCGATCACCAATAAATCCCATGTTTCCATGCTGTTCTTCCTTTCGTTAAGTCCGCTTACATAAACAGCGAAGCGATATCCCCGGCATGCGGCAAGTCTGCGTTCTGCACGGCGTCGGCAAGTGTTTTGGGATCAAACTGCAAACCGATCAGACAGCGTTGCACTTGATCGCTGAGCGTATGTTCCATGGCGTCGGTATTCACCTTCATCTGTTGAATGACGCCGTTTTGTATTGCAAAGGAGATTTCGATACCGCCCCAAGGAAACCGCTTTTGGAACGTCGCCTGAAACGGCATGCGCTGTCCGCAGTTCCATTCCCAAGAACGATTCCGGATCATATACTGTTCTGTCAGTTCTTTCTGCCGGTCGTTCAGTGCAATGTCCTCCGGCTGGCCGTGATAGACTTTGCCGAAGGCCGCTTCAAGAGCTTCAGACAAAGCATTAATCGATAAATCCGGTTGCAGATCGCACAGATTCACGACACGGGCGCGCACGGAATCCACGCCCTTTCCTTGCAACTTGGCAACCGACGGCTGCAGGTATCGTCCCATGCGTTCGGTATCGGCATGAACGAGCAGGGTTCCGTGATGATACGAACGACCGTCATGATGATAGAACGCGCTGCCGGAGAACTTGCGGCTGTCCGCCAACAGGTCGTTGCGGCCGGAAAGCTCGGTTTCGATTCCGCATGATGCGCAGGCGTTTTGGATAACGGCAAACTGTCGCCCCGCATCATATTCCTCACTCGGCAGCAGAAACGTGAAGTTCAGATTGCCGAGGTCATGGTATACCGCCCCGCCGCCGGACAGCCGGCGCGCGAGTTTGCCGCCCTCCGCCGCTAACAGGTCGATCTTACATTCCTTCCACGCATTTTGGTTCCGGCCGATCACAACCGTATTCTGATTCTGCCATAGGTACAGGATACAGGTCCCCGCCTCGACCGTTTCGCAAAGCGCCTGTTCGACGGCAAGGTTTTCATAGGGATCGTATCCCGTACCCCGATAGAGCTGTAACGTATGGATCACGGTTTTGTATAGCGCACGACCGGGTTGCGCGAGGCGCGCACCTCATCCGGACGGCCAATCTGCGCATGATGCGGCGCGGCGTGTAGATAGGCAGGATCGGTCTTGCCGCGCGCATAGACCTCACGGAACACGGAAGCCGCCCAATCGAGCGTTTCCTTGCTTTCTGTCTCGGTCGGTTCGAGCATTAAGGCTTCGTGTACGATCATCGGGAAATACATTGTCGGGGGATGCATGCCGTAGTCGATCAATGCCTTCGCCACATCGAGCGCCGAGACGCCGGTTTCCTTTTTGTATTCCGCGAGGCCAAGCACAAATTCATGCATGCAGATCCGGTCAAAGGCGGGTTCAAACGTGCCCTTGATCTGGTGCATCAGGTAGTTCGCATTCAGCACGGCATTCTGCGCGGCCTCCGGGATCCCCTTGCGGCCTAGTGTCATAAGATACGTCAGCGCACGAACGACGATGAGGAAGTTGCCGTTAAAGGCCCGAACCTGCAAGCGATCGTCGCCGGTCAGCAAGCGGGACGCAGGCAAAAAAGGTGCCAGAAAGTCCTTGCAGCCAACGGCACAGGCGCCGGGGCCGCCGCCGCCGTGAGGTGTGGCAAAGGTCTTATGCAGGTTCATGTGAATGCAGTCGAACCCCATATCGCCGGGTCGCACGATACCCATCACCGCATTGAGGTTTGCACCGTCGTAATAGCAAAGGCCGCCCGCCTCGTGGACAAGGCGCGTGATTTCCAGAATATTCGGATCGAAAAGGCCGACAGTATTCGGGTTTGTCAGCATCAACCCGGCCGTGTCGTCGCCGAGTACGGCCTTGAGTGCATCGAGATCGACGCATCCGTCCGGCGCAGAAGGAATGTTCACGACCTCATAGCCGCACATGGCCGCGGTAGCGGGGTTCGTGCCGTGCGCGGAATCGGGGACGATGATCTTAGTGCGCTTTGCGTCGGCGCGGCTGTCGTGGTATTGCTTGATGAGCAGAACGCCTGTAAACTCGCCGTGCGCGCCGGCGGCGGGCTGGAACGTCATGGCCGCCATGCCGGTGATTTCTTTCAGATACTGTGCGGCGGTGTCGAGCACCTCCCGGCAGCCTTCGGTCGTTTCGGCGGGCGCCAACGGATGGATATTCGTAAAGCCGGGCAGCGCCGCCATATCCTCGTCGATGCGCGGATTGTACTTCATCGTGCAGGAGCCGAGCGGATAGAAGCCGCAGTTGACGCCGTGAACGCGGTGATTCAGCTCCGTATAATGCCGGGAAAGATCGACCTCGTTAAGCTCCGGCAGGGCAGGCGGCTGCTTACGCAGAAGCTCCTGCGGAAGTTCAAAGGCTTCCACATCGCATTTGGGGAGCAAGTCGCAATGCCGTCCGTGGACGCTTTTTTCAAACAGCAGCTTCATGCTTTGAGCACCTCCTTTACCACGGCAACGGTGTGATCCAGTGCTTCGCGCGAA
>JAFUDD010000280.1 GCA_017459315.1 Clostridia bacterium
AAGACGATGTCGCTTCTCACGCAGCCGGAGCTTGTCAAGGAGCACGGCAAGGATCTGAAGCTCGTTTACACGCCGCTGCACGGCGCGGGCAACATCCCGGTTCGTACGATCCTCGAACGCATCGGCATCCCGAACGTCGCGGTCGTGCCGGAGCAGGAAAAGCCCGACGGCAGCTTCCCGACCGTCACGGCGCCGAACCCGGAGGATCCGAACGCCTTCACGCTTGCGTTCAAGCTCGCGGAAAAGACCGGCGCGTCCGTCATCCTCGCCACCGACCCGGACAGCGACCGTCTCGGCGTTGCGGTCAAGAAGAACGACGGCAACTGGCAGGTGCTGACCGGCAACCAGATCGGCAGCGTCCTTTTGCACTCGCTGTTGACCTCCTATAAGGAAATGGGTAAGCTCCCCAAAAACGGGCTTGTCGTCCGTTCGGTTGTGTCCACACAGCTGGCCGACGCGATCTGCAAGCGCTTCGGCGTCGATATCAAGGAGGTTCTGACCGGCTTCCGCTTCATCGCAGAGCAGATCGCCGAAGCCGAAAAGACCGGCGAGCATACGTTCCTGTTCGGCTTTGAGGAGAGCTACGGCTTCCTCGCGGGCGGATTCGCGCGCGACAAGGACGCGATCTGCGCGGCAATGCTTGTGGCGCAGGCGTGCGTCGTGTATCAGCAGCGCGGCATGACGCTGGCCGATGCGCTCGAAGAGGTCTATGAGATCTACGGCTTCTACCGTGAGCGCGTGAAGTCCTATACGCTCGAAGGCAAGGCCGGCATCGAAAAGATTCAGAACGCGATGAAGCTGCTGCGAAAGGAGCCGCTGACCGTGATCGCGGGCCGCAAGGTCGTCAAGGTGGACGATTTCACAAAGCCGGAGGAGACGGGCCTGCCGTCGTCCAACGTGCTCCGCTATACCTTGGAGGACGAAACGTGGGTCACGGTGCGTCCGAGCGGCACCGAGCCGAAGCTGAAGCTGTACCTCGGCGCACATGCGGAGAACGAGCAAAAGTGCGACGCGATCCTGGCCGACGTGATCGCGGACGTGGACAAGACGCTGTCCGCGTGGCTTGCGTAAGGTGATTGTATGCCGACTCCGCATAACACCGCCAAAGCCGGCGATTTTGCCAAGACGGTTCTGATGCCCGGCGATCCGCTCCGTGCAAAGTTCATTGCCGAGCATTACCTCAAGGATCCCGTGCTTGTCAACAACGTCCGCGGCAACTACGGCTACACCGGCACCTACGAGGGCAAGCGCGTGTCCGTCATGGCGACGGGCATGGGCATGGCGAGCCTGTCGATCTATACCTACGAGCTGTTTAACTTCTACGGCGTCGAGAGCATCATCCGCGTCGGCTCCGCCGGGTCGATTGCGCCGAACCTGAAGCTCTATGATATCGTGCTGGCCGAGGGCGCGTGCCACGATGCAAACCTCGATCGGCAGTACGATTCACCCGGCACCTTCGCCCCGATTGCGGACTTCGGCCTTCTGTGCCGCGGCGCCAAGGCGCTTGAAGCCGTCGGCGCGAACTTCTACGTCGGAAACGTGCTGTCGAGCGACGTGTTCTACGACGCGCGCGAGGCGTGGAAAAAGTGGCGCACGTTCGGCGTGCTGTGCGCCGAAATGGAGAGCGCGGCGCTGTATCTGCAGGCCGCCCGCGCCGGGAAAAAGGCGCTGTCGTTCCTGACGATCTCCGACATCATCGAGACCGGTGAGGAAACAACCCCCGCCGAGCGTCAGACCGCGTTCGACCAGATGATCCGCGCGGCGCTGATGACAGCGGAAGCGTAAACATTCGCCCGGAAGGGAATCCCATCCCTTTCGGGCGTGTTCACAATGGAAAGGAAACAAAATGCCTGAACTAAGCAGATTTGGCGGTATGGTGATTTATATGCTGTTTTATGATGTAAAACAGCATAACAAGCCGCATATTCATGTATACTACGGCGAGTAGGAAGCGGTTATCGGCATTGACGGGGAATTGCTTGGCGGTTCTTTGCCGCATAAGCAATTCAGAATCGTGACGGGCTGGTTGGCGTTTCATGAAGAAGAAGCCTATCGCGCGTGGAACCTCGCTGTGAAAGGCGAGCATTTTGAGAAAATACCGCCGATGTAAGGAGGCGTTTATGTACATCCAAAACGGAATCTGCTATGCGGGGGAACCGCAGGCGAACATTAAGGTGACGGCTGTCAAGCCCCTGCGCGGCGGGATGCTGCTTGTGACGTTTTCGACCGGCGAGCAGCGGTTGTTTGATACGACCAAGTTGACCGGATCGGCGTTTCTGCCGCTGCGTGACGAACAGGTTTTCAGTCATCCCGTCCTGTTCCACGGCGTCATTACGTGGAACAACGGTCAAATCGACATTGCACCGGAAACGGTATATGCCGAAAGCTATGCGTATGAAAGCATGGCGGTATAATCCTTTTTTAATCAAGAAAGAAACAGTATGAACAATACCTTCAAGGTCGTTTCCCCGTACGCACCGCAGGGCGATCAGCCGCAGGCGATTGAGACGCTCGCCGAGGGCGTGGAAAACGGGGAACGGATGCAGGTGCTGCTCGGCGTGACCGGCAGCGGCAAAACCTATACGATGGCCAAGGTGATCGAGCGCGTGCAGAAGCCGACGCTCGTTTTGGCGCATAACAAAACGCTTGCGGCGCAGCTCTGTTCCGAGTTCAAGGAGCTGTTCCCGGATTCGGCCGTCGAGTTTTTCGTGTCGTATTACGACTACTATCAGCCCGAAGCGTACCTGCCCGCGTCCGACACCTACATCGAAAAGACCATCGAGGTCAACGACGAGATCGACAAGCTGCGTCATTCCGCCACCTGCGCGTTGAACGAGCGGCGGGACGTGATCATCGTCGCGTCGGTGTCGTGCATCTACGGCCTCGGCGACCCGGAGGAATATTTGAAGCTGTCCGTGTCCCTGCGCGAAGGGATGGAGGTGGATCGGCGCTACGTGATGATGCGGCTGATCGAGATTCAGTATCAGCGCAACGACATCGACTTTCAGCGCGGCACGTTCCGTTCGCACGGCGACGTGCTGGACATCTACCCCGCGAGCCAGTCGAACAAGGCGATCCGCGTCGAGTTTTTCGGCGACGAGATCGAGCGTATTTTGGAGATCGACACGACGACAAGCGAAATTTTAGGGCGGCGCTCGCATGTGGCGATCTTCCCTGCGACGCACTATGCGACCGGGCGCGACAAGATGAACGCGGCCTTGGAGGAGATCGAGCGCGATATGGAAGCGCAGGAAAAGATGTTCCTCGATACGAACCGCCCCTTGGAGGCCGAGCGTATCCGGCAGCGCGTGACGCACGATATCGAGATGATGCGCGAGATCGGCTTTTGCAGCGGCATCGAAAACTATTCACGCTACTTCGACGGCCGCAAGCCCGGCGAGCCGCCGTACACGCTGATCGACTATTTCCCCGACGATTTCTTGATGTTCATTGACGAAAGCCACGTCACGCTGCCGCAGATCGGCGCGATGTACAAGGGCGACCGCGCCCGCAAGGACGCGCTTGTGACTTACGGCTTCCGCCTGCCCGCCGCACGCGATAACCGCCCGCTGACGTTCGACGAGTTCTACGCCCGCGTGCCGCAGCTGATCTGTGTCTCCGCGACGCCCGCGAAGTTCGAGCTGTCCGAGGCCGGGCAGATCGCCGAGCAGATCATCCGCCCGACCGGACTTGTCGATCCGGAGGTCGAGATCCGCCCGATCAAGGGGCAGATCGACGACCTTTTGGGCGAGATCCGCAAGCAGACCGAAAAGGGCTATCGCACGCTGATCACGACGCTGACCAAGCGCATGGCGGAGGATCTGACCGAATATCTGGAGGGCATGAACATCCGCGTGCGCTATATGCACAGCGATATCGACACGCTCGACCGCATGGAGATCGTGCGCGATCTGCGGCTCGGCGCGTTCGACGCGCTCGTAGGCATCAACCTTTTGCGCGAGGGCCTCGATTTGCCGGAGGTCGGGCTGGTGGCGATCTTGGACGCGGACAAGGAGGGCTTTTTGCGCTCGGAAACGAGCCTGATTCAGACCATCGGCCGCGCCGCGCGAAACGCCGAGGGCAAGGTCATTCTGTATGCGGACAATGTGACCGGCTCGATGGAGCGCGCATTGAATGAAACGAAGCGCCGCCGTGAAAAGCAGCAGGCGTACAACGCCGCGCACGGCATCGTCCCGCGCACGATTGAAAAGAAGGTTTACGATACGCTGATCATCACCAAGCATGAGGATGAAAAGCTTGACCAAATGGACGAGCGGCAGAAGCAAAAGGAGATTGCCTTGCTCACCGAACAGATGCTCGAAGCCTCGCGCGAGCTCGAATTTGAAACCGCTGCCAAGCTGCGCGACCGGATCAAAAAGCTCAAGGGCGAAGCGGTCAAGCCGCAGCGCGGCAAGGAGCTGCGGCCCGGGCAGATCGGCGCACATAAGCGCGCAAGGGAGAAAACGCACAAGTAATATGGAAAAGAAAGAATCCGAAATCGTTTTTGCACCGTATGAATCGGAGGAGGACGTGATCCAGGACGGCCTTTCCTTCGAGGGCGAATTTCAAAAGGAGGAGCGCATCGGCTGGTCGAAAACGCAGGTGATCGTGATGATCGCGATTGCGCTTGTCGGGATTCTCGTCATCGGCGGGCTGATCGTGTTTTTGCCGCGCTCGCAGGGGCATCCGGTCATCAACGAGGCCATGTCCTCGAACGAAGCCGCGTTTGTGCATCCGGAATACGGCTCGGTCGATTGGGTCGAGCTCTATAACCCGACCGACCGCGACATCGACATGAGCGGCTATGGCTTCACCGACGAGATCAAAAAGCAGTATAAATACACGTTCCCGGAGGGGACGATCCTGCCCGCGGGCGGGTATCTGGTGCTGTACTGCACCGGCGGCACCGCGGCGACGGACACGGATCCCTACTGCACGGGCTTTGCGCTCTCGCAGGAGGGCGAACAGCTGTATCTGCTCGGCAAAAACTATCTGGAGCTGGACGAGCTGACCCTCCCCATGCTCGACACCGACACGGCTTATGCCCGCACGGACGACGGCCGCTTTGCGGTAACGGATACAGTCACGCCGGGGGAAGCGAACCGGTTCGGCGAGTGACCCAAACGGTGCCGATGCAATTCGCGGCAGGCCGCGAATGAAATATGGCTGCGCCATATGAAATTTGCCCCGATGGGGCAAATGAATGTGGATTCTCCGCGCGCGGAGAATCTTTTCATAAATTCCGCTTCCCGACAGGAAACGTGCGTATTTTCACGTTGTATGTATCCTTTGAGACGCTTCGCAACCGACGGTTGCGGAATTTCCAAGTCCGGGCGGTGGAATGCAACCGCGATTTCGGGTACATTCTCCGCAGAAACAAGAAGGAGGACACAACCATGACATTATCCGAAAAGATCGCCTATTGCCGTCGTCGGCAGGGCTTGTCACAGGAAGCGCTTGCGGAGCGGCTTGACGTCTCGCGGCAGGCCGTCAGCAAATGGGAAACCGGCGAGGCGCAGCCTGAGATCGGAAAACTCCGCGCGTTGGCGGCGGAATTTCATGTGACTGCGGACTGGCTGTTGTCGGACGAGGAACCGATCGAAACGCCGATCGAACCGCTGAAAACGGAGACGCAGGGCAAGACGTGGCCGACGTGGGTCGAGAACCTGCCCGGTGCGCTCGGACGGCTGTTCAAACGGTTCGGCTGGCTTGCGGGCGTGTATGTCGCGCTCGGCGGACTTGGGTTCATCCTTGTCGGCGCTTTGGCGCTTGGGATGGGAACCTTGATGGTTTCACAGACACAGCAGGCGGAGATGTGGTTCGACGAACCCGGGCCGGGCTTCGGTATGGACGGCATTACGGTACAATGGTATGACGAGGCGGGCAACCCGATCGATGGACCGAGCGACGTTGCGCTTGAAGCGCTCGGCCTTCCCGCAGAGGCGCAAAGCCCGGCGTTCGGCGGACTGTCTGTAATCGGTATATTCGGCACAGTGATCTTAGGCGTCGGTCTTGTAATCACTGTGGGCGGCGTCGTGCTTGCGATCGTGCTGCATCAATGGGGAAAGGCGAGGGAATGAAATTCGCGGCAAGCCGCGAATGAAATATGGCTGCGCCATATGAAATATTGCTCCGCAATATGAAATTTGCCCCGATGGGGCAAATGAACGTGGATTCTCCGCCGCCGCGGAGAATCTTTTCTTATAACAGGGCGATTTCGTTTCTGTAAAAACCTCGCAAATACGCCCCGTTTTCGGGGCGTTTGACTTGCATGAAGGGGCGCGGCGGTGTATAATATTCCGGTCAAAATTTCGGATAAGAGAAGGTTTTTTATGAACATTCGCAATGTGGCTATCATCGCGCACGTCGATCACGGCAAGACGACCCTGGTCGATCAGCTTTTGAAAGACGCGGGCGCGCTTCGGCGCAGCGAGCAGGGGACCGACCGCATCATGGACTCCGGCGATCTGGAGCGCGAGCGCGGCATCACGATCCTGTCCAAGAACACCGCGGTCATCTACGGCGATACGCGCATCAACATCGTGGACACGCCGGGTCACGCGGACTTCGGCGGCGAGGTTGAGCGTATTTTGCAGATGGTGGACGGCGTTCTGCTTTTGATCGACGCGT
>JAFUDD010000281.1 GCA_017459315.1 Clostridia bacterium
CGCGACGTAATACGCGGCAAGGATGCCGAGCAGAAACACGATCACCGTTGCGGCGAGCGCGATTCGAATGGAGTTATACAGCGGGAACCAATCCATAGCGGGTCCTTTCGTATGGGAAGGGATTCTGATGCCCCTTTTCTTTTATGAAAAGAAAACAGTGACTTTCACGGAAGCAAACTTCTTCGTTTATCAAAAGTCTGCTTTCTTTTCTCGGTTCCTCTTTTCTTTCCCACGAAAGAAAAGAGGAACGCTCTCTTACTCTCTCCTTTATTTTGTCAGCGCCGTAAACCCGACGCTCTCGAACACCTTTGCCGCCGCGTCGGTTTGCAGATAGGCAAGGAACGCCCGCGCCTCCGCCTCGTGCTTCGTCCCGTTCAGTACGGCAGCAGGATAGATCACCTGTCCGCACATCTCGGCCGTCGCCGTGTCGATGACCGCGAGGTTCGCCGAGAACGCATCGGTCGCATAGACCACGCCGCAATCCACCGCGCCCTCCGAAACCTGCGAGGTCACCTCCTTGACGTTGCTGCCGTAGGTCACGTTCGACGCAATCGCGCCTTCGTCCACACCGTAAGAGGCGAAAATCTTCTGCGTATACTGTCCCACCGGCACGTCCCCGTTGCCGATGGCAGCGAACAGCTCACCCTTTTGCAGCCGGTCGATAAAATCGTCAAACGAGGTCACGTTCTTCGGGTTGCCCGCGGGCACGACAAGCGCCACCTTGTTTTCGAGCAGGTTCAGCCGCGTCCCCTGCAGCACAAAATCCAAGCCCTCCGGGTTCGCATCCTTTGACGCCGCCGCATCCAGCTGGTTCATCTGCTTCGGCGCGGCGGAAAGGAATACGTCACAGCCCGCGCCCTCCGCGATCTGCGTTTTCAGCGTGCCGGACGAGTCAAAGTTAAACACCAGCGTCACGCCCGGCGCAACCGCCTTGTACGCCTCCGCAATCGCCGTCAGCGTTTCCTTCAGCGACGCCGCCGCAAATACCGTCAGCTCCACCGGCTCCGCCGCGGGCGCGGCGCACGCGCACAGCAGCATCAAACATAAGCACAAAACGCAGATCCTTTTCATTCTGTCGACCTCCGTTATCCTGATTTTGTGATAACGTTATTTTTTCTAAAGAATAACGCTATATGCGTATCGTACCACTTCCGTCGGCATTTGTCAACGGAGCGGACAAAAGAACGCGCGCCCTGCCGCAAAAAACGTGCAAATCGCTTGACAGAACGGAAAAGTGCTTATATAATCGGAAGAAAGGCGTTGAACGGAAGAGTACCCGTTTTGTCGGTTCTTTAGAGAGCGCATCCACGGCTGCAAGATGCGTGAACGGACGGCGGCGAACGACACCCGCAAGCCGCGTGCCCGAAAAGGCACGCCGTTTCATCCGCGTTACTGGATTCGAGTGCGTGAGACTTCTCACGAAACAGGGTGGCACCGCGGGCTTTCCGTCCCTAAAGATGGAAAGTGCGCGTTTATTTTTGGATAAAGGAGCAACGTATGGCCTATAAAGCGCCGAAAGGCACCAAGGACGTACTGCCGGAGGAAAGCTATCGCTGGCAGTATCTCGAACAGACGATGCGCACGGTGGTGCGCAAATACGGCCTGCTCGAAGCGCGTACCCCGTGCATCGAGCATACCGAGCTGTTCCTTCGCGGCGTCGGCAACACGACCGACATCGTACAGAAGGAAATGTACACCTTCACCGATAAGGGCGACCGCAGCATTACCTTAAAGCCGGAGGGCACGGCAGGCGCGGTGCGCATGTTCGTCGAAAACGGACTGTTCAGCGAAGCGCAGCCGACCAAGATGTTCTATCTCTACTGCCCGGTGTTCCGCTATGAGCGCCCGCAAGCGGGCAGACTCCGCGAGCATCACCAGTTCGGCGTCGAGATCTTCGGCGCGCCGAACGCATCGGCCGACGCGGAGGTGATCGCGCTCGCGTCCGAGATCTTCGAGACCATCGGCGTACACGACCTCACGATCAAGCTGAACAGCATCGGCTGTCCGAAATGTCGCGGCCGGTATCAGGCAGCTCTTCGTGAATACCTTGCGGGGCGCTACGACGAGCTGTGCGACGACTGCAAATCGCGGTTTGAAGCGAACCCGCTGCGCATCCTCGACTGCAAGGTGGAGCATTGCAAGGAGATCGTGCGCGAAGCGCCGCACACGATGGACTATGTCTGCGACGAATGCCGCGATCACATGCACACGCTGACCGGGCTTTTGGACGACATCGGCATCCGCTATGAGCTTGACCCGATGCTGGTGCGCGGCCTCGATTACTACACCAAGACCGTGTTCGAGATCGTGTCCGGTATGCCGGGCGCGCAGGGCACGCTCTGCGGCGGCGGCCGCTATGACGGGCTGATCAAGGAGCTCGGCGGGCCGGATATGCCGGCGGTCGGCTTCGGCCTCGGCATGGAGCGGCTGCTGCTCATCATGGATCAGCTCGGCGTGCAGGTCGAAAAGCCGCTGCGCTATCAGATCATGGTGCTCGGCCTCGGCGACGCGGGCAAGCGCAAGGCGTTTTCCTTGGTGCAGCAGCTTCGCGCCTTGGGCATCGCGGCGGATTCCGACCACGTCGGCCGCAGCGTGAAGGCGGGCATGAAGTTTGCCGACAAGGTCGGCGCGGCAAACGTCCTGGTGCTCGGCGACAATGAGATCGCCGAGGGCAAGGCGACCTTAAAGAACATGCAGACCGGCGAGCAGGTCGAAACCGCGCTCGACCCGGAAAAAATTGCAAAGCATTTGAGAGGATAAAACCATGGGAGAATTATTGAGTGGATGGAAACGCACCTGCTACTGCGCCGAGCTGAATAAAGCCGACGCGGGCAGGGAAGTCACGCTTATGGGCTGGGTCAACGTGCGCCGCGACCTCGGCGCGCTGATCTTTGTGCAGCTGCGCGACCGGTCGGGCCTTATGCAGATCGTTTTCGATCAGAACACGCTGTCCGAGGCGGACTTTGCCAAGGCCAGCACGATCCGGTCCGAATATGTTTTGGCGGTTCGGGGCACCTTAGCTATGCGGTCCGCACCGAACCCGAACATGCCGACCGGCGACGTGGAGGTGCTCGTCAAGGAGTTCAAGATCCTGTCCGATGCGCAGACCCCGCCGATCGACACAAGCGACAACTGCAACGCAAGCGAATTGCTGCGATTGAAGTACCGCTACCTCGACCTGCGCCGCCCGTGCATGCAGAAGAACCTGATCATGCGCAGCAAAATCGCGCACATCGCGCGCGAATACTTCAACGAAAACGGCTTTATCGACATCGAGACGCCGGTGCTCACCAAGAGCACGCCGGAGGGCGCGCGCGACTATCTTGTGCCGAGCCGCGTGCATCCGGGTTCGTTCTACGCCCTGCCGCAGAGCCCGCAGCTGTTTAAGCAGCTTCTGATGCTGTCCGGCTTCGACCGCTACATTCAGATCGCGCGGTGCTTCCGCGACGAGGACCTGCGCGCCGACCGGCAGCCGGACTTTACGCAGATCGACCTTGAGATGTCGTTTGTCGAGGCCGACGACGTCATGGCGATGAACGAGGGCTTCTTAAAGCGCCTGTTCAAGGAAACGCTGGACTACGACGTGCAGCTTCCCTTGCCGCGCATCAAGTGGATCGACGCCATGAACCGCTACGGCTCCGATAAGCCGGATACGCGCTTCGATATGGAGCTGAAGGATCTGTCCGAAGCCGTTAAGGATTCGACGTTCTCCGTGTTCCAGAACGCCCTGAAGGACGGCGGCAGCGTGCGCGGCATCGTCGCCAAGGGCGCAACCAAGCACTTCTCCCGCAAGGAGATCGACGCGCTCGGCGAGTTTGTCAAGACCTACCGTGCCAAGGGCCTTGCATGGATGAACTGGAAGGAGGACGGTCTTCAGTCCCCGATCGCCAAGTTCCTGACCGAAGCCGAGCTCGAAGCGATCAAAAAAGCGGCGGACTTTGAGCAGGGCGACGTGCTGTTCATCGTTGCGGACAAGAACGCGGTCGTGTGGCAGGCGCTCGGCGCGCTGCGCCTGAAGCTGGCGGACAAGCTCGGTCTGATCCCGGAGGGCAAGTATAACCTGCTGTGGGTTACCGAATTCCCGCAGCTCGAATGGAGCGAGGAGGAAAACCGCTTCGTCGCCATGCACCATCCGTTCACGTCCCCGATGGACGAGGACCTCGACAAGCTCGACACCGACCCCGGCGTCGTCCGCGCCAAGGCGTACGATATCGTGCTGAACGGCAACGAGATCGGCGGCGGCTCGATCCGTATCCATTCGTCCGAGCTGCAGTCGAAGATGTTCGAGGTCATCGGCCTCACGCCCGAGCAGGCCGAAGCCCGCTTCAAGTTCCTGCTCGACGCCTTGAAGTACGGCACCCCGCCGCACGGCGGTCTGGCCTACGGTCTCGACCGGCTGGCCATGCTGATCACCGGCTCGCCGTCGATCCGCGACGTGATCGCGTTCCCGAAGGTACAGAACGCATCCTGCCCGCTGACCAACGCGCCGGATCCCGTCGATGAAAAGCAGCTAAAGGAACTGCACATCGCGGTCACGGACTTTGAATAATGTGCCGTCCGCTGCTGCGGATGAAGGAACATAACTGTAATAATCCCAAGGAGGCAAACATTATGGCTAATGTAACGGTCGGAACTTCCGAAAACTTTGACGCTCTGCTGAATGCAGGCAAACCGGTCTTTGTAGACTTCTGGGCGACCTGGTGCGGCCCGTGCCGCATGGTGTCCCCGTTTGTGGAGCAGCTCGCCGAGCAGTACGGCGATCAGGTGACCTTTGTGAAGGTCGATGTCGATGAGGAGCCGGGTCTTGCGCAGCGCTTCCGCGTCGCGTCGATCCCGAACCTTGTGCTGCTCAAGGACGGCGAGATCGTCGATCAGTCCGCGGGCGCGCGCCCGAAGGCGCAGCTGGAAGCGTTCTTAAAGCAGGTTCTGTAAGGCAAAACGGCAAGGCCGCCGGGGATTCCCCGACGGCCTTTTTTCTGTCCTTTTTTCAAATCGACCGAAGCCAGTTTTCGATAAAGACGCTTTCAAATGCGTGCGCCGCGGCGTTCGGATGCGTGTTCTTCGGCGGATTCACGGCAAAGGCGCGGGTGCGCGCGTCGCGCACGGTCTTGTCGATGGCGGGATTGGTCGAGCGCCCCATTGCCGGGGTGCGGGCGTCGCCGTTCAGATCGAGGTACGGCACGCCGTATTTTTGGGCAATCGCGATTTCGGCAAGACGGTAATCGTCGGTTTCGCAGCCGTTCGAGACAAGGATCCCGATGTGCGCAAACGGATGGTGCGCAACAAGGTACGCCATCACGGTGTTCCAAGCGCCGTAAAACGTGTCGATGCGCGTATCGTCGATGGTGCCGAGCGTGATCGTGCCGCGCTTGACCTCGCCGTCGTCGCCGGTCGAACGCGGGCGGTGATGGCTGTCGTTGATGCCGAAGTACAGCGTGATATAGTCCGCGTCGGCGTCGATGGTTCGATACAGCCCGCCCGAAAACGTGTTGGTAAAGTCCGCGTCGGAGGGCGTCGCCATCGTCATGCCGCCGACCGCAAGTTGCTGCACGGTCATGCCGTTGCGCGAAGCGATCAGGTTGGCATAGGTGCGCCGCTTGCCCGCAAACGGTCCGTCCGCAAACTGCGGTTCGCCGTCCGGCGCGCCGGTAAAGTCGCCGTTGGTGAAGCTGTCGCCGCAGACCGCCCATTTTTTGCCGTATAACAGATTTCCGTTCATATCCCCCGTTCCTTTCGCCGCCATCATACCATAAACCATGCGCCCATTGCAAGCGCCGCGGCGCCGCATTCCGAGCGTCTGCACGTAAAAAATGCCCGAAAATCGCGGGTTTACAGATTATCTCTTGACACGGGACAGGCAAAATTTTATAATGAAATGATTCCGAAACGGAGAACACAGAAGGAGAAAAACAATGGCTGAAATTTGGTTGACGCAAGAAGAATTCGATAAACGCAAGGAACACCTTGAATATCTGAAGAGCACACGCACGCTCGAAATCGCGGAGATGCTGAAAATCGCCCGCGGCTTCGGCGACTTATCCGAGAACGCGGAATATGACGCTGCCAAGGCCGAGCAGCAGAAGAACGAGATCGACATTGCCACGCTCGAAAAGGAGCTGAGCATTGCCAAGATCATCGACCATTCGGCGCTGAATACGAACGTCGTCAACGTCGGCTCGCACGTTGTGGTGCGTTATGTCGAAACCGGCGCGGAGGCGGCGTTTGAGCTCGTCGGCACCGCTGCGGCGGATCCGATGCACGGCAAGATTTCCAACGAATCCCCCATCGGCGGCGCGCTTTTGGGGCACTCCGTCGGAGAAAAGGTTCCCGTGCAGACGCCCGGCGGTCTGCTCCATCTCGAAGTGCTTTCCATCGGCAAGTAACGGAGACCGTCCATGGAAGAAAACCGTACCGTAACCGAACCGACCGCCGAACAGCTTTCGGAGCTTTTGCAGATCCGCCGCGATAAGCTCGCCGCGCTGCAGGCTGCCGGACGTGACCCGTTTGCCGTCATTACCTTTGATCAGACCCACCACAGCACCGAGATCGTCGCGCATTATGACGAGCTGGAGGGCAAGGAGGTTTCCATCGCCGGCCGCATGATGTCCAAGCGCATCATGGGCAAGGCGAGCTTTGCGCACCTTTTGGACGGCATGGGCGATATTCAGTTTTATGTACGCCGCGAGGATGTCGGCGAGGAAGCCTATGCCGACTTTAAGGCCTACGACATCGGCGATATCGTGGGCGTCAAGGGCCTTGTATTCAAGACGCGCACCGGCGAAGTCTCCGTCCACGCGACGAGCGTGACGCTGCTATCCAAGTCCCTGCGCCCGCTGCCCGAAAAGTTCCATGGGCTGAAGGATCCGGAGCTGCGCTACCGGCAGCGTTTTGTCGATCTGTTCATGAACGCGGATGTCCGCACGACGTTCCGCAAGCGCAGCGCCATCGTCGCCGAAATTCGCCGCTATCTCGACAGCGAGGGCTTTATGGAGGTTGAGACGCCGGTGCTGAACACCGTTGCGTCCGGCGCAAGCGCCCGCCCGTTTGTCACGCACCATAACACGCTCGATATCGACATGTATATGCGCATTGCGACCGAGCTGCACCTCAAAATGTGCATCGTCGGTGGACTGGAGCGCGTGTATGAGGTCGGCCGCCTGTTCCGCAACGAGGGCATGGACGCCACGCACAACCCGGAGTTCACATCGGTGGAGATCTATCAGGCGTATACCGACCTGCGCGGCATGATGAACCTGTGCGAGCAGATCATTTCCCGCTGCTCGCAGCTTGTCAACGGCACGACGAAGATCACGTATCAGGGCATGGACGTGGATCTCACTCCGCCGTTCCGCCGCCTCACGATGAACGACGCCGTCAAGGAATACACCGGCAAGGATATCTACGGCTGCACGTCCGACGAGGAAGCCCGCGCGATCGCCGCCGAGCTCGGCGTCGAGTTGAAGGACAAGAACGCGACGAAGGGCAAGGTGCTGGCCGAGCTGTTCGACGCGTTCGTTGAGGACAAGCTGATCCAGCCGACGTTCATCACCGATTACCCGATTGAAAACTCCCCGCTGACCAAGCTCAAGCCCGGCAGCAAGGATATCGTTGACCGCTTCGAGGTCTTCATCTGCGGCCACGAATACGGCAACGCCTATACCGAGCTGAACGACCCGATCGACCAGCGCAGCCGCTTTATCCAGCAGGCGCAGGAGCGCGCCAAGGGCGACGACGAGGCCATGCCGATCGACGAGGATTTCATGCTCGCAATGGAATACGGCATGCCCCCGACGGGCGGCATCGGCATCGGCATCGACCGTCTGTGCATGCTTTTGACCGACGCCCCCACGGTTCGTGATATTATTCTGTTCCCGACCATGCGTCCAAAGAGTTAAACTGTATTTTTATACGACGTCATAACTTTCCATACCGTTTCAACAGTGAAAATTGCACCATTTGGTACACCAAAAGCATGTTGAAAAGCTGTGAGACGATATGGAAAGTTATTTTTATGCACGACGTCCTTCATTGTCAAACAATGCGGTGTATGCCACTAAAAACATCGAATTTACTGGATTTTCTGACTCTCTTTTCGTAGAAATCCGCCAATTTACCCCAAGCTGATACCAGAGTATGCAAAAAGGCGAAATGCCCTATTTTACTGGTAAAACAGACGGAACATCAATTCTCCTCGACAGGCAATGTCTCTTTTCTAAAGTTAAAATTGAATATTTATTCCCTATTGCTGATTCTCCCTCATGTTTTATGATTAACTTGCCGAAAGGCAAATCATTATCAAGGAGGATCTTATTATGAACTCAACCATCCCCATTCAGGAAAAAGCAAATCTTACGATCGACGAAGCGGCTGCGTACTCCAACATTGGTCGCCATACGCTGCGGCGCCTGGCGAAACAGGATCATTGTCCGTTTGCTCTATGGGTCGGGACCAAATGTCTAATCAAGAGAGAACCTTTTGAGAAATTCCTCAAAAATGCGTATTCGATCTAACGGAGGACAAAAGAATGAAGAACGCAATACGCTACAGCAAAGACCATGTGCGGCTGAAGGCCGGTGAGTATCAGAAAGCGGACGGTTCCTATGAATATCGGTATACAGTGTTCGGGCGTTCCTTCTCCTTTTACAGCAAGACGCTGGAGAGCCTTAGGGAGAAAGAAGCGCAGATCACATCCCAGCAAAACGAATTCCGGAAAACATATCTTGGGCGGACATTGACGGTAGATTCTCTTTTTAATCTATGGAGGCAACTAAAGCGCGGGATTCGTGACAGAACTATTCAGCATTATTGCGACACGTATCAAAGATACATCATGAGCAGCATCGGCAGACTATACGTTTCGTCTTTGAAGAAATCGGATATAAAGCGCTTCTATAATTATCTTGCCGACGAACGCCGACTGCAAGTAGGGACGATAGAAAGCGTTCATACGATTTTGCACCAGATACTACAGTTGGCTGTAGATGATGAACTGATCGCATGCAACCCTGCCGACAGCGCCGTAAAAGAGCTGATGCGCGCAAGGAACATTGATCACAAGAAGCCGCTTGCTCTTACAAAGCAGCAGCAGTCGCTTCTTCTGCGGTTTCTGGTGGAAAGCCCCGTCTATGCGCATTGGCTTCCGATTGTCACCGTTTTTCTCGGTACGGGGATGCGTGTAGGCGAGCTCACGGGGCTGCGTTGGTGTGATATGGATTTGGAAAAGGGGATCATTGATGTCAACCACACGCTGGTCTACTATGATAAAGGAGACCGCCATTGCTCGTTTGCGATCAATGCGACCAAGACGCCCGCCGGCAAGCGCAGGATTCCCATGACGACCACGGTCAAGGAGGCCTTTTTGAGAGAACGCGAACAGCAGCAGGCGCAGGGGATTTTCTGTCAGGTTGAAGTGGACGGCTATTCTGATTTCGTGTTTCTCAACCGCTTCGGGATGCCTTTGCAGCAGAACGTGCTGAACAAGGCCTTCCGTCGCATGATCCGGGACTGCAACGATCAGGCGTTTCTGCAATCCGACGAACCGGCCGTCCTGCTGCCGCAGTTCAGCTGTCATTCCCTCCGACATACATTTGCGACGAACCTCGCTTCCGATCCGAGAATCGGCATCAAGACTTTACAATATCTGCTTGGGCACGCGGATGTTTCTACGACGCTGAACATCTACAGCCATTGCACAGAAGAAATGCTCGAGCAGGCCAAAGCCGCTTTAGAAGCGCAGAACAACGGATGAAGCTCCATACATACACAGCACCCCAAGAATCTCGGGGTGCTCAGCCTGTCAAAAAAGTCCAGATTTTCAGGACTTTTTTGCGTATTTCGGTATGAAACGTAGAGCATATTGCCGCTTGACAATCGGGTTCTTTGA
>JAFUDD010000282.1 GCA_017459315.1 Clostridia bacterium
GCTTTAAATTCCACCGCTTGTAATGCCGCACCGATTCTTCGCGCACAGCATTGTCGTAAGCATAGAGCATCGAAAGCATATCCTCCTGCCGGAACGTGTGCTCGCAATGATAGGCGAGCCGCTTCAAAAACATATCCTTGAATTCCTCGTTTCGAAGCAGCGCCTTCATAAAGATGGCTGTCTGGCCGGATTGGAATACCAGATCAAAGTTTGCCGGGGCCTTGAAGCCGCATTCCACATCGTAATACACGAAATGCCAGCGCCCGTCGGTTTGCGTGCTTTTGAAGTAGCGCACGTTTGCCGAGAGATCGTCGTTGTAGCAGTACGCCTCGAAGATGCCCCAATCGATCAAGTCCTCCAAAGCAAGATGCGCCTTGGCATAGGCGTAATACTCGGGATCCTTCATGTCGTGCGACTTCACATATTGCATCAGCTGATAAATTTCATACTTCCGGTGTTCGGGGTACATAAAGCCCTTGAACAGCGTGATGCTGTCGGGCCGGACGCCGAGGCGATCCGCGAGGGTTTCCTCGTTCAGCGCCTCCATAAACTGATAGATGCCGTAGTATTCGCCGTTGATGTACACAACGATCGGAAGTGAGTCCTGCACAAACGTCGTATCGCGGTACGGCATTGCAGGCTGCTGTGCGAGCGGTTCGCGGTAAAGACCGTACTTGCTGTCCAGTCCCGCGCGAAGCAGCAGCGCGGGGAACGAGTTGAATTCGCAATCCTCACCGAAGATGTCGTAGCAGAGACGCCCGCCGTATTCGCCGGTAAAGAGCAGCTTGAACGATTTTTGCGGACGTGTGCGCGAGTGCTGTCCGCTGATGCGGACGCCGCAATCATGCGAGACGGTGCCGTTTGCATCGGTGTAGACAATGCTGCCGGCGCGCTGCCATCGCTCCTGCGGATGCGAATAGATGCCTTTCGAGCCTTTGAAGTCGGTCGGGTCAATTGCCAGATGCAGAACCGGCAGCGTATGGCCTTCGTTCAGCGTATAGGCAAGCGTCACAACGTCGCTGAGCCGCTTGTTCGGTTCGAGCGCCGCCGCACGAAGCACCGTGGTTTTGGCAATGCGTAGCGGCCCGCTGCAAACCGCAGAATGTGTGGTCGGCACGGAGCCGTCGGTGGTATAATAGATCGTGCCGGGCGCGGAGAGCGTGACGATCACGCTGCTTGATCCGTCATAGATGCCCGAGGTCTTGTCCGCAATCGGCGCGTCGGAGGTTTGTGAAGCAAAGACGCCGTCGGTGTTGCGCGCGCTCGGCGTAGGCGTCGTGAACAGGTACGGCCCGCTTGTGCGCTCCTTTCGCCCGATGCTGCCCTCCGGCGGAACCTTGTATACATGCAGATAATCGCAAAGCGCTCCGTCCTTGGTGTACAGATAGACGCGATCCTCACCGCCGTTCAGACGGAACGGACAATGATAAGCGTTCTTGCCGGTCAACGATGCGTCGCCCGAGCAGTAGACAAGAAAACGGTCGCCGCTGTTCAGCGTAATGTTCGGGAGAGCATATTTATCCGGAACCGCGTTGTCGTCGGTCAGACAGTAGTTTTGCAGCGAGATCGGGCCGTCCGAACCGTTGCAAAGCTCGATCCAGTCATAATATTGTCCGTTCGTGCGCGCATAGCTGCGGTTTGACGGCATGACCTCGGCAATGTACAGACCGGCGGGCGACCATGCTGTAACGGCACTTGTATAGCCGGCGGCGTCGTTTAGATATCCCGGGGTAGGGAATTCCGTCTCAACAAAGGTGCCGTCTTCGACACGTCGATAGGCGCGATCCTGCTCGCCGTCAGGATAATCGACACGATCAAACACAAATCCCGTGCGCGTGGATAACGTCACGATACCGCCCTTGCCGGACAGACCGAACGGCGCCCACAGTTCGGAAGCGTCGCCGCTCACAGTTTTATCGCAGAATACGAGCGCATATTCGCCGGGCTTGAGCGTTACGGCAGGCAGGGGGAAGCGCATCGGGTCGTCCTCGCGGTCGGACAGGTAGAAGTCCGAAAGGGTAAGCGCGGCAGCGCCGCCGTTGTACAGCTCTATCCAGTCGGCAAACATGCCGTTCTCGGCTGCGACCGTACAGGCGTTGCGCGGCATGACCTCGGTGATGCGCAAACCGGCAGTAAATTCGCTTTGCGCCGCGCGGTAGGCGGCAAGCCCGCTTTCATCGTTCGGATATCCCGGCGTAGGATGATCGGAAATGGCGGGCAGCACGGAGGAAGCGTAGACCAGAGCACTGTCGGTGTCGGCCCGAACCGTCACGGCGGCGGAAAGCAGCGTCCCGTCCGGCGCGGTCAGCAGAACGGTTTCACCGCCCGCTGCGGAAAGCCCAAAGTGCGCGGCATGCTCTGCGCGGCCCGCGTTGCCGTCACAGGGAACGACCATGTATGCGCCTGCGGGGAGCACAGTTCCGTCCGGGAACGTATAGCGCACGGAAGCGGCGCCGTCCGAAAGCCCGCAGCCCGAAAGCTCGAAGGCGGCGTCTGTCGCGTTGAACAGCTCTATCCAGTCCGGCGCTGTGCCGTCCGAAAAATAGCAGGTGTCGTTATCGACCATCACCTCTGTAATGCGAACAGGCGCTTGCTGTGTATGTGCCGCA
>JAFUDD010000283.1 GCA_017459315.1 Clostridia bacterium
CGTCTTGTCCGTCAGCTCGCCGTTGTCGCCGTAATAGCGGATCGTGCTCTTGGCGGTCTTGATCGCAATTTCAAACGCCTTGAGGTACAGCTCGCGCATCGTTTGCTCGTCTGCCCACGTATAGATCAGGCTTGCACGGCCGGTCTCGGTATCGTTCAGAGCGAAGTGCTTGACATAGCAGGCCATGCCGTTGTCCATCGCACCGGAGATCGCCGCCGCTGCCATATAGCCGGACAGCACCGGATCCTCGGAATAATACTCGAACACACGCCCGCAGAACATCGAACGATGCAGGTTGATCGCGGGGGAATACCAGCCCGCCACATCGTGCTGCAGCGCCTCCTGACCGAGCGCCGCGCCGAAGTCGTACATCAGCTTGGTGTTCCATGTCGCGGCAAGCAGCGGCGCCATGCCGAACGTGGAGGTCTTGCTCATGTTATAGCCGGACTTGCCGCCCTCGATCACGTCGCTGACCTTCAGACCGTTCGCACCGTCGGCCTCCGTGGTCGCGGGCAGGCCGATGGAGTCGATGCCGAACGTGAGATAGCCTGCGCCGGACAGGTTGCCCTTGATGCTCTCCTTGTCCTTGACAAAGTCGATCTGATCCAAAAGCTGCTCCCAACGCGGATCGTCATAGTCCGCACCGCGCAGATCGGAAAGCTGCATGCCGTTGTCCGCGCCGGAGGTCGGCTCCTCGGCGGTATAGACGATGCTGCCCTCGACGTTGCCGAAGCGCGGATCGGTGTTCGGATCGAAGCTGATCTCCAAACCGAGCTTAGGAATAAAGCTCTCGTCGATCGCCTTTTCCTTCACGCCCTTGGGCTGCGTACCGTTCCAGTCGGTCCGGGTCAGGATCGTGGAATTGGCGTTCATGTAATCGGTGCTGATCTGGAACAGGTTCGTCGCCGCGACAAACTTGCCGTCCATCGGCACGCCGGTCGGGTTGCCTTCGTTATCGAGAATCGACTGCGCATCCTTTTCGGTCTGACGGATGTGTGCGTCGTCGCTGCCGTCGTACCAGATCGTTTCCGCGCGGGAAAGCGTCTTGCTGTCCAGCACGGTATGGCTGTCCTTGCGGAGCGAGATCGCGTAGTCGCCTGCCTCCAGCATATAGCAGCCGGTCGTGCCGTTGCCGTTGTCGTGATAAGCGGCGTAGGAGGTGAGATCGTCCCACGAGAACGTGAGCGTGACCTCCTCGCTCTTGCCGGCATCGAGCAGCGAGGTCTTGGCAAACGCGATAAGGCTGCAAACGGGCTTTTCAATGCGCTCTTTGGCGTCCAGCTCGGTATACGGCGCCGTGCCGTAAAGCTGCACGACCTCCTTGCCCGCCGCGCTGCCGGTGTTGGTGACCTTGACCACAGCGGTGATCTCGTTGCCATTTTCGGTCACGGAGACAAGCTCCTGCGTAAACGTCGTATAGCTCAGGCCGTAGCCGAACGGGAACAGAACGGCCTTGTCGTAATCGAACGCCGGATCGACCTCGGCGGCGGTTTCATAGTACCGATAGCCCATATAGACGCCCTCCATGTACTCGTTGTACATGGCGTTGAAGGTGCCGCCGTCGGTGAAGCTGCCGGAGGTGACGGTGTAGTTGGTGTAGCGATGCTCGCCGATGGCCTGATAGGACGGGTCGGCGGTGAAGTCGGTCGTCCAGATATCGACGGTGCGGCCGGACGGGTTGTATTCGCCCGTCAGGAGCTTCGGCAGCGCGGCAAAGCCGTAGTTGCCGGGATGCGCGATCCACAGAATCGCGTCACATTCATACTCGCCGTTCATGGCCGGCGCAAGCTCCATCGGCGCGGAGGAATTGACGATCAGCACGACGTTTTTGCAGAGCTTCTTTGCAACGGCGATCGTGCCCTTTTCGGCCTCGGTCAGCGCCAGGTAATGCGGCGTGCCGTCCTCGTAAGCGTCGGCCTTGATGTCGGAGCCTTCCTGTCCGCCGCGGGCAACGAACACCAGCGCGGTGCCGTTCGGAACGGCTGCGGCACTGTCATAGCTGACGGGATCGAATTCGGTGATCGTAAAGTCGCCGCCGAGCGCGCTCGCGCCGCCCTTGGCTGCGCTTGTGCCTTCCGCCTCGATGAGCTTGACGAGCTTGCCGGCCTTCGTCGCGTTGTTGGCAGCGTCGGCATTCAGCGTCAGCGCGGAATTGTTCAGCGCGGCATACGGGCTGATCGGGTCGTCGGACCACTTGGCCGAGCCGCTCGCGCTGCTCTGGCCGTAGATCGGATTGCGGAACGCATAGCCGAACGGAACCACCTCGGTCCCCGCCGCAAGCGGCAGGACGCCATTGTTCTTCAGAAGGATGCTGCCTTCTTCGTTGACCTGCTCGGCCACCGCGTAGCCGGCTTCCTTGGCCGCTTCGCTGTCGGCATATTTCGTTTCATAGTATTCGCCCGAAAGCTCGCTTCCGCCGACAACCGTCTTGGGACCGGAGCCGAGGAACTGATCGAGCGTGGATTTCAGCATGACGGCCGCAACGTTCAGCACAATGCCGAGCACCAGCAGGATCGCTGTCGGGATCAGAATGAGTGTGCGGAATGTCTTTTGCGAAATTTTCTTTTTACCTTCCATCAAATGCCTCCCATATTGGATTTCAAGGATACCATATCGCATCGGTCGTCGGTTCTCAACGGCATCTCCGTAACCAGTCTTTTTTGCCGCATAACCTTGTATTTTTCGTAAAACGGGATTAAAATATAAGTAATTTTCCGAGGGGGAGTCAAGCGGATATGATGCGGATCGCAATCGTGGAGGACGAGCAGGTGCACGCCGAGCGCCTGCAGGCGTATATCGAGCGTTTTCTGGCGGCAAAGGGCGACGAGGCCGTATTTTCGTTTTTTACCAACGGCGTCTCGTTTTTGGAACACTACTCGGCCACGTACGA
>JAFUDD010000026.1 GCA_017459315.1 Clostridia bacterium
AACACGGTTTCCTCTTCACCGTCCAAGCCGAACGCAACGTCCGCAAGCGCAGGCTCCACGGCGGCGATTGCGCAGCCGCCGAGCCCGACGGAGGTAGCGGCAAGATAGAGGTTTTCGGTCACATGCCCGCTGTCCATCAGCACGGGCGCGTGCGCGAGAACGCCGTATCGCCATTCCGCGCGATAGAATACGCAGCTGTAATAGAAAACGACCGATGCCTTTGCCGCCCATTTCTGCCCGCAAAGAGAATCGTTGATAAAGCCATCGAGATCATCTGGGCAGCCGAGGTATTCGAGCCGGTGCGTCAACGGGAGATAGTGATACAGTCCTGGCGCAAGATCGTCCACCTTGCGGATCACCATGTAACACTCAAACGCGTGCCGCGCGCCGCCGGACGGCACGGTACGGATCGTCGCGTAAGATTTTCCGCGCACCGCTTTAACGCCCTGCGTGCACCAAAGCAGATAGGCCAGCTGCACAAGCGTTATGGGCTTGTCGGTGTAAACCCGGTGGCTTTTTCGTTCGTTCACGATGGAGAGAAAATCGCCCGTGAAGGACAGCCCGGAAAAGTCCTTCGGCAGCGCGACGCTGCTTGCAGTCATGGCGGGCTTGGCAAGCGGCGGCTGGGGCTTTTTCAGTTCTTGATCGGTTCGATAGCTTTCGTCAGCAGGGTCGTCCTTGACCAGCTTGGTGATAAAGCTGCGACCGAGCCGAATCCGCGCGTCGATCCATTCCTGTTTCATACGTTTGTCCTTTCTGTATAATCGCTATTGGATTTTGCGCGTTCCCGGCATTGCCGATAAAACACCATGCCGGCCCTTCCCGCCCGACGCAATACGATTACTTGTTTTGTCCATACGCCGCAAGGCACCATTTGGCAATGCGCCCGATCAGCGCCGCGGGCAGCTCTTTGTCATACGGCAGCCGGATCGTGCCCTTGCTGCAATCGAAGCCGGTCAGCTCGTCGGCAAATACGGCCGTCGCTTCGCCGCCGGGGTAGAGCCCGAGGTGACGCTTGGACGCCGCGAAGTGGATCAGGTTCCGGCCCTTTCGGTACGTCGGCATCGACCAAGAAATACATTCCTCTGCTTCCGGGAGCGCGGCTTGCAGAATGGAACGAATTGCCCGCAGCTTCGGCTGCACGGCTTCGTCCTGCATGGCGATGTATTCGTCCACAGTCTGCGGCCTGCCGCCGTCATGCGGCTGTTCCTGCCGCTCCTTTGGATATGTCCGGCTCATGCTGTACCTCCGCCTTTGCGGCCGTATCTTATCACGCCGCACTTCCGACCCCTTCAGTATAGCGGTTCTGTTTGAAAAACGCAATGATTCCGCACGGTTTCCAAAAGAAAAACAGCGCCGCATCCCAAAGGACACGCCGCGCAAAACCTAACAAAAAGCCCCGCCGACTGGCGAGACATGGTACCCGATAGGGGAGTCGAACCCCTGTTACCGCCGTGAGAGGGCGGTGTCCTAGGCCACTAGACGAATCGAGCAAGCATTAGTATAATACCGAAAAACCGCGCGCATGTCAAGTCCTTTTTTGTAAAAAAACGAAAAGATACGGGGTACCGATTCCCATGACCGTTGTTGCGGCAGCAAGAACGGGGGCTTTTTGCGGGGGATGGACGACGAATATAAGCGATCCCCGCGCGAGTGCTTCGGGCGCAGGGATCGAGCTATGGGTTTTTCGGGTTTTGAGTGGTTTTGCTTTATGCGTCCTTTTGCTCGGCCTTATGCGGCAGGCGGGCGCGGAGCTTGCGGAACCAAACGGTCGGCAGCAGCGGCTCATATTCCTTGGCGAGACGGCGCATCAGGCGGATCGCGTCATACTCAGTGCGGTAGCCGGAGGGGGAGACCAGGTGGCAGGGCTCGAGGTTCGGTTCCTTCTGAGAAAGCATGTGCATCAACTGCTTTTGCGCGTTCTCCATCGTGGCATGGACGGAGTAGAAGTACAGGCTGCAGCCGTTCTCCAGACCCGAC
>JAFUDD010000284.1 GCA_017459315.1 Clostridia bacterium
ATCGGCAACAACCTACAGTTTGTGCTGTGGGTCGGCGGACTTATGGTGGTCGCGTCGCTGCTGTCGCTGACGTTCGGCGCGCTCGCCGCGCGGACCTCGGCGGTCGCAAGCATGGGCTTTGCCAAGAACCTGCGGCGCAAGATCTTTGCGAAGATCCAGTCGTTCTCGTTCAAGAACACCGATAAGTTTCAGACCTCGTCGCTGGTCATGCGCACGACGACGGACGTGAACAACCTGCAAAATATGTACCAGCAGCTTTTGCGCATCTTCGTCCGCACGCCGGTCATGATGATCCTGGCCGCGATCATGGCGTTTCGGATCGACGCAGAGCTGGCCGTGATCTTCCTGTTTGCGATCCCGGTCATTGCGGTCACGATGTTCTTCATGATCAAGGTCACGCATAAGCGGTTCGAGGTCATACTCAAAAAGTACGACACGATGAACGGCGCGGTGCAGGAAAACCTGATCGCGGCGCGCGTCGTCAAGTCCTTCGTGCGCGAACGCTATGAGACCGGCAAGTTCGATGCCGCGGCGGACGATCTGCAAAAGGCTCAGATCCACGCGCAGAAGATGTTCGCGCTCTCCAGCCCGCTGCAGCTTGCGGTCATGTGGACGTGCTCGATCGTGCTTTTGACGCTCGGCGGCTTCAAGGTGATCCAGCCCGGCTCCGGCCTCAACATCGGCGATCTCACAAGCCTTATGAGCTACTCCACGCAGGTCATTTCGTCGCTTTTGATGATCTCCTTCCTTGTGATCGGCCTTTCGGTGACCCGCGCTTCGCTCGACCGCGTCAACGAAATCTTTGCCGAGCAGCTCGATATCGTATCGCCCGAAAACAGCGATTGCAAGGTCACGCGCGGCGAGATCGAGTTCGACCATGTGGATTTTTCCTACTCGAACAACCCGGACGTGCTGAACCTCAAGGACATCAGCCTGCACATCCTGCCGGGGCAGACCGTCGGCATCATCGGCGGCACCGGCGAGGGCAAATCGACGCTTGTGCAGCTGATCCCGCGGCTCTATGACGTGATGCGCGGCAGCATCAGGATCGACGGGCACGACGTTCGAGACTATGATCTGGTAGAGCTTCGGAACAGCGTTTCGATGGTGCTGCAGAAGAACATGCTGTTTAAGGGCAGCATCCGCGACAACATGCGCTGGGGCAACCCGAACGCGACCGACGAAGAGATGCAGCGCGCCTGCGAGATCGCCTGCGCGCACGACTTCATTTCCGCGTTCCCGGACGGCTACGACACCGATCTGGGGCAGGGCGGCAGCAACGTGTCCGGCGGGCAGAAGCAGCGCCTGTGCATTGCGCGTGCGATTCTGAAGCAGCCGAAGATCATGATTTTAGACGACTCGACAAGCGCGGTCGATACCGCGACCGACGAGCGCATCCGCAGGGGTCTAAAGGAAGTCCTTGCCGGCACGACGAAGCTGATCATTGCGCAGCGGATCGCGTCGGTCATGGAGGCCGATCAGATCATCGTGCTCGATCACGGCACGGTGTCCGATACCGGCACGCACGCCGAGCTGATGCAGCGTTCGGCCATCTACCGTGAGGTCTATGCTTCGCAGGTGAAGGAGGTGGATGCGTAATGCCGAGAGGGTCCTCTTTTGACAGCAAGATGGGCGGCAAGCGCGCCGAAAAC
>JAFUDD010000285.1 GCA_017459315.1 Clostridia bacterium
AACTGGACGAGAAGGTGCCGCTGTTTGACTGCTTCACCGCGCCGTGTACGCACGGCTGCCCGATCGGGCAGGACATTCCGCAGTATGTGGAGCTGGTGGGACAGGGCAAGTATGCGGAGGCTCTCGCGGTCATCACCGCGAAGAACCCGCTGCCGTTTATCACCGGTACGATCTGCCCGCATCATTGCGCCGAAAAGTGCACGCGCAACTTCTATGAAGAACCGATCCGCATTCGCCGTGCGAAGCTGACAGCGGCGGAAAACGGATTTGCGGAACTCTTAAAAACCGTCAAGGCCCCCGAAGCGACCGGCCTG
Organism: Clostridia bacterium; assembly: GCA_017459315.1. The sequence continues at coordinate 315 of JAFUDD010000285.1, forward strand.
AAGGTCGCGGTCGTGGGCGGCGGCCCCGCGGGCATGGCGGCGGCGTACTTCCTCGCAAGGCAGGGCGCGCGCGTGACGCTGTTTGAAAAGCGGGAAAAACTGGGCGGCATTGTGCGCTACGTGATCCCGGCGTTCCGCATTGCGGATGAATGTATCGACAACGACACAAAGCTTTTAGCGGCGCTCGGCGTCGAGATCAAAACCGGCGCGGTCGCCCCGAGCGCGGATGAACTGCTGCAAAGCGGTTACACCGACGTGATCTATGCCATCGGCGCATGGGCCGAGGGGAAGATGCGGCTTGAAAAGGGCGAGGCGCAGAACGTGATCGCGTTCTTAGAGGCGGCCAAGAACGGCACGCTCGGCGATATCGGCAAGAACGTCGTCGTGATCGGCGGCGGCAATACCGCGATGGACGCCGCGCGCGTTGCCAAGCGGCATCCGGGCGTGAAACGGGCGATGCTCGTCTATCGCCGCACCGCGCGGTATATGCCCGCGGACGAGGAGGAGCTGCAGCTTGCAAAGGCCGACGGCGTGGAGTTTATGGAGCTTTTAAGCCCGATTGCCTTTACGGACGGGAAGCTGCTTTGCGAAAAGATGATCCTCGGCGCGCCGGACGCTTCCGGGCGGCGCAGCCCCGAGCCGACCGGCGAAACCGTTGCGCTGCCGTGCGATACGCTGATCGCGGCGGTCGGGGAAAAGGTCGAAACCGAGGTGTTCACCAAGGCGGGCGCAAGCCTTGACGGACGCGGACGCGTCGAAGCCTCCGCCGCGATGGAGACGACAAGGCCGCATGTCTATGCGGTCGGCGATTGCCGCCGGGGCCCCGCCACGGTTGTGGAGGGCATTGCGGACGCGGCGAAGGCCGCCGAAGCCATCGTCGGGCGGTACGCCTACGAGATCGGCAGGGACGCATATATTACCGAAGAGGCGGCGCTGCAAAAGCAGGGCTTGCTGCGCGATTACGACTGCGCGGAAACGGAAAGCGGACGCTGTCTGCATTGCGATACGGTCTGCGAATGCTGCGTGCAGGTCTGCCCGAACCGCGCAAACGTCGCCATCGACGTGCCGGGCTTTGCGCACCCGCAGATCGTGCATATCGACCGGATGTGCAACGAGTGCGGCAACTGCCTTGTGTTCTGCCCGTATGCCTCGCGTCCGTATAAGGAAAAGTGGACAGTATTCAGCACGGAGACGGAGTTTGACGGCTCGACAAACGACGGCTTTATCAAGCGCGCAGATGGATATAAGGTGCGGCTGTTCGGCGTCGCCCGGACGATGCATGACCTTTCCGCCTTGCCGGAGGGCGTGCAAAGCGTGATCCGGACGATTGAGGAAAAGTATCCGTACCTGCTCGGATAAGGCTTTGCGGCCGTATGGACCGCTTCGACGCAGGTTCGGGAAGATTCTCCTTGCGGAGAACCGGAGCATGAAACGACAAAGGGAGGAACCCCATGGCGGATGTATATGTAGACGGAAAACGCGTCACAATGTCGGACTTTTACGTGAACGGGATTCACGTCGTCGTGCCCGACAATAAAAAGCTGATCCGCTTTCTGCGCGACGATATGCGCCTGCTGAGCGTCAAAAACGGCTGCTCGGAGGGCGCGTGCGGCACGTGTACGGTGCTGATCGACGGCAAGCCCTCCCGGAGCTGCATTCCGATGACCGACCGCATGGAGGGCAAGCACATCGTCACCTGCGAGGGCCTCACGGCGCGTGAGCGCGAGGTTTACGCCTACGCATTCACGGCCTGCGGCGCGGTGCAATGCGGCTTCTGCACGCCGGGCATGGTCATGGCGGCCAAGGGGCTTTTGGACAAGAACATCGACTCGACCGAGGCCGAGGTGCGCGACGCGCTGAAAACGAACATCTGCCGCTGCACGGGGTATAAGAAGATTGTGGAGGCGGTGCTGCTGGCGGGCAAGCTGTTCCGCGAGGGCAGCGCCGTCCCCGCGTGCACCTTAAAGGGCGTGGTGGGCGACAGCATCGGGCGCGTGGACGCGCCGGCTAAGGCGCTCGGCGAAGCGAAATACTGCGACGATCTCTACTTTGACGGGATGCTGTACGGCGTGGCGCGGCGCAGCGACTACCCGCGCGCGAAGGTGCTTTCCATCGACACGGCCGAGGCCGAAAAGATGGACGGTGTGGTGAAAATACTGACTGCTTCCGACATCCCCGGCAAGCAGAAGATCGGGCATATTCAGCAGGACTACGACGTGATGATTCCCATAGGCGGGATCACGCATTTCTTAGGCGACGCGATCGCGCTCGTCGCCGCCGATACCGAGGCGCACGCCCGCGCCGCGGCAAAGGCGATCCATATCGCATACGAACCGCTGCCCGGCGTGTTCGACATGATGGAGGGCTTGAAGGACGAAATCCTTGTTCATGCGTCGGTGGGGACAAATGTGCTTGCGCATGAGCATTTGGTGCGCGGCAACGCAAAGGAGAAGATTAAAAACAGCAAGTACGTCGTCACGAATCATTATTCCGTGCCGCCGACCGAGCACGCGTTCTTGGAGCCGGAGTGCGCGGTGGCGATGCCGGAGGGAGAAGGCGTAAGGATTTACAGCGGCGATCAGGGCATCTACCAGACGCAAAAGGAATGTGCGGCGATGCTCGGTTTGCCGGCGGACGAAGTGCGCGTGACCGCGATGATGGTGGGCGGTGGCTTTGGCGGCAAGGAGGATATGAGCGTACAGCACCATGCGGCGCTGCTGGCGTACTGTACCGGAAAGCCCGTCAAGGTTACGTTCACGCGCGAGGAAAGCATTCTGATCCACCCCAAACGTCACGCGATGGAGATGGAGTTCACGACCGCGTGCGACGAAAACGGGTACCTCACCGCCATGTGCGCGACGCTCGTTTCCGACACCGGCGCTTACGCGTCGCTCGGCGGGCCGGTGCTGCAGCGCGCGTGTACGCACGCCGCGGGGCCGTATAACTATCAGAACATCGACATCGACGGCAAGGCGATCTACACGAACAACCCGCCCGCGGGCGCGTTCCGCGGCTTCGGCGTCACGCAGAGCTGCTTTGCGACCGAGTGCAATCTGAATCAGCTTGCGGAGATGGTCGGCATCACACCGTTCGAGATCCGCTACCGCAACGCGATCCGGCCGGGGCAGGTGCTTCCGAACGGGCAGATCGCGGACGAAACGACCGCGCTGGTCGAAACGCTCGACGCGGTGCGAGATGTCATTGAGCGCAACCCCAAGGCGGGCATTGCCTGCGCGATGAAGAACGCGGGCGTGGGCGTCGGCATCCCGGATACCGGGCGCTGCCGCCTCGAAGTGAAGGACGGCAAGGTGCATCTGCATTCCGCCGCCGCGTGCATCGGGCAGGGCATGGGCACCGTGCAGCTGCAGATGGTCGTGGAAACGCTCGGCATTTCGCCGGATCAGGTCGTGTACCATGAGCCGGACACCGCGCTTTCCCCGAACGCCGGCGTCACGACCGCGTCGCGCCAGACGCTGTTCACCGGCGAGGCGACGATCCGCGCGGCAAAATTATTGAAGGAAGCGGCCCTTCACGCGGGCAGCATCGACAAGCTCGAAGGGCAATCGTTCCTCGGGGAATACACGGGCATCACGGACAAGATGGGCTCCGACAAGCCGAACCCGGTTTCGCATATCGCTTACGGCTACGCGACGCATGTGGTCGAGCTGGACGACGAAGGAAAGATCGCCCGCGTCACCGCCGTGCATGACGTAGGCCGCGCGGTCAACCCGATTGCCGTGGAAGGGCAGATCGAGGGCGGTGTGGTGATGGGCCTCGGTTATGCCTTGACCGAGGATTTCCCGACAAAGGAGGGCAAGCCGCTCGGCAAGTTCGGCACGATCGGGCTTTGGAAAGCGAACCAGGCGCCCGCCATCGAGGCCGTCCCCATCGGCAAGGCCGCCAAGGACAGTCTGGCCTACGGTGCAAAGGGCGTCGGCGAGATCGCCACGATCCCGACCGCCCCGGCCGTGCAGAACGCCTACTACAACCGCGACGGCATTTTCCGCACGACGCTCCCGATGGAGGGAACACCGTATACGCGCAAAAAGCGATAAATGGCAAAGCAAGGCTTTGCAGTGATATTGCACCTGCGGTGCAATGATATTCGCGCCGATGGCGCGAGTGATATTTGCCCCGATGGGGCAAGCTGATGTAGATTCTCCCTGCGGAGAATCTTTTCTTTATGAAGCGAAGCCCGTCATCAACTGTCCGAAGGACAATATCACTGCGGCTCTGCCGCAATATCACTCGTTTGCTTGCAAACGAATATCGCTGCTTTATCGGCACAATATCGCTGCGCGTTAGCGCAAAGCGCCTGTTTTCCGGCTATTCTACTCTCGGTAGAGCCGGTTTTTTCAATTCTACCGGCAAAGCCGCGCCGGGTAGGGCGAAAATCCGGACGGGTAGATTGACCGCGGGCGGACTTTTCGGGTATGGTATATTCAACGTATTGTATGCTGTTTTGTGACAGCAGAGGGAGGGAAAATGAATTACCGTATTTTTACCGATGCAGCCTGTGATATTCCGAAAGCGACGCTCGCCGAATGGGGCGTGTCCATGATTGATATGACGTACCGGTTTACGGACGAGGACTTTGAACGCTACAACAGCGAGTGCGACGTGCCGAAGTTTTACGACCAGATGCGCGCGGGGCGCTGCTCGCGCACCTCCGCGATCAATATGGCAACGTTCCTCGATGCGTTCCGGCCGACGCTGAAAGAGGGGACGGATGTGCTGTATGTCGCATTCTCCGGCGGCGGCTCCACGACCTATGAACAGTCGCTGGCGGCTGTTGAACAGCTCAAAACCGAGTTCCCGGCGCGCAAGATTATGTCCGTCGATTCGCTCGCATTCTCCGGCGGCTTCGGCCTGATGGTCTACCTTGCCGCGCAAAAGCAGAAGGCGGGCGCTACGATCGAGGAGGTATTCCGCTATGTCGAGGAAACGCGTCTGCACGTCTGCCATTGGTTCACGGTGGACGATCTCGTATACCTCAAGCGCGGCGGCCGTGTCAGCGCCGCAACCGCGCTCGTCGGCACGATGCTCGGCATCAAGCCCGTCCTGCACGTCGATAACGAAGGCCATCTTGTGAACGTGGACAAGGCGCGCAGCCGCCGCCGCAGCCTCAAGGCCATGGCGGATCGCCTTGCCGCCACGCAGCTCGATCCCAACGGCCCGGTGTTCATCTGCCACGGCGACTGTGAGGAGGACGCGGCGCTGCTCCGCGATATGGTCGAGCAGATCACCGGCAAGAAGATCGACCTGTTCGGCTACATCGGTCCGGTCATCGGCTCGCACTCCGGCCCCGGCACCGTCGCGCTGTTCTTCCTCGGCAGCGAACGGTAACGGTTCCTTTACAAACTAAAAAGGCTTTCGCCGCAGGGTGAGAGCCTTTTTTCTGTCCTTATGCGCGGCAGACTGTGCGCCGATGGGAAGCGTCCGCGCCTTATCGCTTCTTATAGAGCAGCAGCTCCGGGTTTTCGCCGCCCGCTTCATACGTCGCAATCAGAATAAAATCCATGTTTGCGAGCACGCCGAAGCAGCGATCCCCGCCGAACACGGGTTCGAGCTGTGTACCGAGGTAGGTGGTGCCGTCGTTCAAAAACGGCGCGGCCGCGCCGCTCGGCAGCCGGTAGGGCAGGTTCACAAAGCGCCCGACGAGCGCGTTCAGCGTTTCAACCTTCGGCATCCCCTCGATGCCGAGCGCGTTGATCTCGTCGATCAGCTGCCGCTTGAACGCTTCGAACTGGCCGTCGTCGCTGAGCTGCCCGTAGCGTTTCCAATAGTCGAGCTTCGGCAGGGCCTCTTTCAGATACGCGCGCGCCTGCGCCTCGGTGAAGTTTTCGCCGACCATATTCTGCACGCACACGTCGATCAGATCGTCCATGTTGTGATAGGTATACGTCCCGTCCGCATAGCACCATTGGCAATAGTCCTCGTTGAGCGTGCCGTCCTTGTTGCGGCTTAAGATGCCGTCGTCCAGCGGCATGCCGCAGCATTGGCAGATCAGCGGGTGCGGCGAGCCGAGCAGCGTGTTGATCGAAACGCCGAACAGGTTGGACAGCAGCTTCAGCGTTTCGGTGCCGGGTATCGTATCGCCGTTCTCCCAACGCGAAACCGCCTGCCGCGTCACAAACACCTTTTCGGCAAGCTCGTCCTGCGAAAGCCCGTTTTTCGTGCGCAGCTCGTATAGAATCTCCTTCGTTTCCATCGGAACACCCCCTTTTTCTGCATTATACTATATCGACCGCCGCAGGACAAGCAACGCGCGGTTGCGGCAGATTTTGACAAACTTGTAAAACCGCTTCGTCCGCGGTTTCCGCTGTTGACAAGCGCGCGGCAGGGTGCTATACTAATTCCAAGTAAATCAGTAGGGTATTGAAACATGAAGCTATCAACAAAAGGC
>JAFUDD010000286.1 GCA_017459315.1 Clostridia bacterium
AGCTTCTCGCTGGTAGCCTGGAAATACGGGTCGAGCAGCAGGTTGCTCAGCTCGGGGTTGTTGTCGTAGGCTTCCTTGATCTTGCCCAGGAACACGCTGCGGATGATGCAGCCGCCGCGCCACATGAGGGCGATGCCGCCGTAGTTCAGGTTCCAGTTATAGGTCTTGGCGGCGGAGCGCATGAGGGTGTAGCCCTGCGCGTCGGAGATGATCTTGCTGGCGTAGAGCGCCTGGCGGATGGCCTCGATCAGCTCGGCCTTGTCGCCTTCATAGGCGGGCACGGTGCGGGCAAAGGCCTTGGCGGCGGTCACGCGCTCGTCCTTCATGGCGGACAGGCAGCGGGAGAACACAGCTTCGCCGATCAGCGTGAGCGGTACGCCCGCATCCAGCGCGGCGATGCCGGTCCACTTGCCGGTGCCCTTCTGGCCTGCGGTGTCGAGGATCTTGTTGACGATGGGCTCGCCGTCGGTATCCTTATAGGCAAGGATGTCGCGCGTGATCTCGATGAGGTAGGAATCCAGCTCGGTCTTGTTCCACTCGGTAAACACGTCGTGCATTTCGTCCGCAGTCATGCCGAGGCCGTCGCGCATGAGCTGATACGCTTCGCAGATCAGCTGCATATCGCCGTACTCGATGCCGTTGTGGACCATCTTCACAAAGTGACCTGCGCCGTTCTCGCCGACCCAGTCACAGCAGGGGGAACCATCCTCCACCTTCGCGCAGATGGACTGGAACACGTCCTTCACATGGGGCCAAGCCGCAGGCGAACCGCCGGGCATCAGAGACGGGCCGTTCAGGGCGCCTTCTTCGCCGCCGGACACGCCGCAGCCGATGTACAGCAGGCCCTTGCTCTCAACATACGCGGTACGGCGCATGGTATCCGGGAAATGGGAGTTGCCGCCGTCGATGATGATATCGCCGGGCTCCAGCACGCCGAGCAGCTTCTCAATGAAGTCGTCCACCGCCTGGCCGGCCTTGACCATCATCATGACGCGGCGCGGCTTCTTGAGGTTTTCGGCGAGCTCTTCGAGCGAGTAGCAGCCGATGATGTTCTTGCCGTTGGCACGGCCTTCGACGAAGTTCTTGACCTTCGCGGTGGTGCGGTTATAGACCGCGACCGTGAAGCCCTTGGATTCCATGTTCATAACGAGGTTTTCGCCCATAACGGCGAGACCGATCAGACCGATGTCCGCTTTCATGATTATATCTCCTTAAAATATTTATTTTTCATTTGGGACGGATGTTCTTCTTTCTTCTTCCCGGAGGAAGAAGAAAGAACGAACCAAGAAAGAAGAAGGCCGGGATTTTGTATTCGGATTCTCCGCAGGAAGAACCCTCAACAGCTCGTCCGCTTGCGGACGAATTCAGCCGTTCGAAGAACGATTTAGCGGCGCAGCGCCTTACCGCTTGACGCGCGCGTTGCCGCTCCACACGGCCCAGACCTGCTCCTCGTCCGCGGGCTGCGCATAGTCGTTGACCATCGTCGCCGCCAGAGCGCCGGTCGCCCAGCCGAAGTGCAGGCAGTCCTCGCCGGACCAGCCCTTCAAGAGACCGTACAGCAGGCCGCCGACGAAGCCGTCGCCGCCGCCGATGCGGTCATAGACCTGGATCGGACGCGGCTCTGCCACGACCCACTCGCCGTCCTTGAGGAGCAGCGCGCCCCAAAGATGCTCGTTGGCGGACAACACCTGGCGCAGCGTAGTCGCAAACACCTTGACGTCCGGATACTGCTTTTTGACTTCGAGGATCATTTCCTTGAAGCTGTCGATCTTGGAGGCAAGATCCTTGCCGCCGGCTTCCGGTCCCTTGAGGCCGAGCGCCAGCTGGAAGTCCTCTTCGTTGCCGACGAGGATATCCGCAATCGAAGCGATCTCCTTGAACGCGGCGGAGAGCTCCTCCTCGCGGCCCTTCCAGAACGACGCACGATAGTTGAGGTCGAACGAAATCTTCGTGCCGTACTTCTTCGCGGCACGGGCAAGCTCGAGGCAGAACACGCTCGTTTCATGGGACAGCGCGGCGATCAGGCCGGAAAGGTGCAGGATCTCGACGCCATCTTCGCCGAAGATGCGTTCCAGATCGAAGTCCTTCACGTTCAGCGTGCGGCCGACTTCACCGGCGCGGTCGTTGGTGACGCGCGGTCCGCGGAGGCCGAAGCCGGAATCCGCGATGTTGAACTGATGGCGGTAGCCCCACGGGTCGCCCTGCGGCACGTCCTTGCCCTCATACTCCATGTTGCGGGCGCGAAGATCGGCCTTGATGAACGCGGCGATCGGGGAGCCCTCGACGAACGTCGTCAGCACCTTGACCGGGAGGCCGAGCGCGGCGGGAACGGTGGCCACGTTGGTTTCGGCGCTGGTGGCCTGCATGTAGAACTCATGGCTGATGTGGACGGGCTGACGGTTGACCGGCGTGATGCGCACGCCCATGCTGGTCGGGACGACCAATGCGTACTTCTTCATAAAAATTCTCCTTCAAAAAATTATATGATCACTTCGTCGAAGCGGAAATAGCGCAGGGTGTTGTAGTAGGAAATGTTCTCGACGATCTTGCCGAGCATCTCCATATCGACGGGGTATTCGCCGTTCTCCACCAGATTGCCGATCTTGTTGCAGAGGATGCGGCGGAAGTATTCGTGGCGGGTGTAGCTTAAATAGCTGCGGCTGTCGGTCAGCATGCCGACAAAGTTGCCGAACACGCCGAGGTTCATCAGGTCGGTCATCTGCTGCTCCATGCCGGTCTTGTGATCGTTGAACCACCAGGCCGAGCCGATCTGCATCTTGCCCGCGACCTCCGCATTGGTCTGGAACGCGCCCATGACGGTGGCGACGACGCCGTTGTCCGCCGGGTTCAAAGAATACAGGATCGTGCGCGGGAGCGCGTCGTTCTTTTCCAAGAGATCGAGGAACGCAGCGAGGTTGACGGCGGCGGCGTTGTCGTTCATCGCATCGTAGCCGGTGTCCGCGCCGAGCAGGTTGTAATACTTGGAGGAATTGTTGCGGATACAGCCGAAATGGAGCTGCATGACCCACTTCCGCTTGGCGTATTCCTTCGCGCAGGCCAACAGCAGCGCGGTATGGAACGCTTCGTATTCGTGCGCGGTGATCGCTTCGCCCGCGCGGCCCTTGCGGAAGATCTCGTCCAGCTCGGCCTCGGTCGCAAGCGTGCAGAGCGTCTTATCGAGCGCATGGTCGGAAACGCGGCAGCCGTGCGCCTCGAAGTATTCGATGCGCTTGGTCATCGCTTCGCACAGGGCGGCAAACGAATCGAGTTTCACGCCGGAAACGGCCTCGAGTTTATCCATATAGGAAGCGAACTCGGGCTTGTCGATCCGCATGGCCTTGTCGGGACGGAACGCGGGCAGCACCGCGACCTTGCAGGTCGGATCGGCCTTGATCATTTCGTGGGCCTTGAGATCGTCCACAGGATCGTCCGTCGTGCAGATCAGCTTGACGTTGCTCTTTTCGATGATGCCGCGCACGGTCATGTCCGGCTGCGCCAGGATCGCGTTGCACTTGCGGTAGATTTCACGGGCGTTCTTGGCGGTCAGCGGCTCGGTGATGCCGAAATACCGCTGCAGCTCGAGGTGCGTCCAATGGTACAGCGGGTTGCCGATCGCGTTCTGCAGCGCGGTCGCCCACGCAACGAACTTGTCCTCCGGGTCCGCGTCGCCGGTGACGAGCGTTTCGGGCGTACCGTTCGACCGCATCAGGCGCCACTTATAATGGTCGCCGAAATAGCTGCCGTCCTCCATGTGACCGCCGAGCCAGATCTCGGTGATCGTGGTATACTGCTTGTCCAGCGCAATTTCCATCGGGTTGATGTGGCAATGGTAGTCGATGATCGGCACCTTGGCCGCGTGCTCGTGATAGAGCGTCTTGGCGATGTCCGTACCGAGCAGAAAATCCTTGTCCATGAACGGCTTCATTTCGTTTGCGATCCTCCCGTATTATGATTTGATTGGATTGGCGGAAAGGCATACGCTCCCCCGCGTTTGTCAGTAGTATATCACTTAACTTTTCAATTTGCAACAGCAAAAATCGAATTTATCTGCTAAAATAAAGAAATATACAATATATTTCCAAAAAAGCCGAAAAAACAGATTTTTTTATGAAAAACCTGTTTGACAAATGTAAAAACTGTGCTATACTTGTGATATATCACAGATCGAATGCAGGGGCTGCATCCGGCAGGACGCCCGGCGGGGCCGAACGGTTTTCCGCCCGTATGAAAAAAGCCGACTATCATATTTATTATAAAGGAGATTTTACCATGAAACTTTGCAACGCATCTGTCAAGGCGAACGCCGCCGAACTGGAAGCGAAGGGGTATGCGCTTCCGAAGTATGACCGTGAAGCCGTCACCGCGAACACCGCCGCGCGTCCCGAATGGGTTCACTTCGGCCCCGGCAACATTTTCCGCGCGTTCATCGCGGCGCTCGATCAAAAGCTGCTGAACGAAGGTCTGGCGGACACCGGCATCGTCGCGGCCGAGGGCTTCGACCCCGAAACGCTCGACGTGGCCTACCGTCCGTTTGACAATCTGTGCGTCGCCGCCACGCTCTGCGCGGACGGCCGCATCGAAAAGGCGATCATCGGCAGCGTCGTCGCTTCCTACGGCATGGTCAGCGGCACCGAGGATTGGGAGGCCGTGAAGGCCGCGTTCCGCAATCCTTCCTTAAAGATGGCGTCCCTGACGATCACCGAAAAGGGCTACAACATCAAGGACGGTCACGGCGACCTGTTCCCCGCCGTCGCCGCCGATATGGGCAAGGCACCCGCCGAAGCCGGCAGCTATATCGGCAAGGTTGCTTCCCTGCTCCATGAGCGTTATGCAGCGGGCGCGTATCCGCTTGCGATGGTTTCGATGGACAACTGCTCGCACAACGGTTCCCGTCTCGAAGCCGCGGTGCTGGCGTTTGCCGATGCATGGGAAGAAAAAGGCCTTTGCAAGAAGGGCTTTGCCGAATACGTCCGCAATCGCGCGCTCGTCTCGTTCCCGTGGAGCATGATCGACAAGATCACCCCGCGTCCCGACGCCGCCGTGCAGGCGATGGTCGAGGCCGACGGCATCGAGGACATGGGCTTTAAGCGCACGTCCCGCGGCACCTATGTCGCCCCGTTCGTCAACGCCGAGGAATCGCAGTACCTCGTCATCGAGGACGCGTTCCCGAACGGCCGTCCCGCGCTCGACAAGGCCGGCGTGATTTTCACCGCGCGTGAGACCGTGGACATGGTCGAAACGATGAAGGTCGGCACCTGTCTGAATCCGCTGCACACCTGCCTCGCCATCTGCGGCTGCCTCTTGGGCTTTGACCGCATCTCCGCCGAGATGAAGGATCCCGACCTGAAGAAGCTCGTCGAGGTCGTCGGCTATAAAGAGGGTCTGCCGGTCGTCGTGGATCCCGGCGTCATCGACCCGAAGCAGTTCATCGACGAAGTCGTGGGCAAGCGTTTCCCGAACCCCTTCCTCGGCGACACGCCGCAGCGCATCGCCACCGATACGTCCCAGAAGATCACGGTTCGGTTCGGCAACACGATCAAAAAGTATGCCGCGTCCGAAACGCTGAACGTGAAGGATCTGAAGCTGATCGCGTTCGTGATCGCCGCCTGGTGCCGCTACCTCATGGCAATCGACGACAACGGCAACGCGTTCACGCCGAGCGACGACCCGCTGATGCCGATGCTTGCGCCGCGCTTCACCGCGATCAAGCTGGGCGACGAAGTCAATGTCCATGAGCTTTTGCAGCCGGTTCTGTCCGATGCGCGCATCATGGGCTGCGATCTCTACGAGGTCGGCCTTGCGGAGCAGGTCGAAGCGAACTTTGCCGAGCTGATCAAGGCCCCCGGCGCCGTGCGCAAGACGCTGCAGGCGAGACTGGCAGAATAACCCGTATACAGCTTCGGCCGGGCGGCGTCCGATTTGGCCCTGCCCGGCCGATTTTCCCCATTGTCCCTTGAAAGGAGCCTTATGACCCCGATCCATGTTCCCGAAAAGCTGCCCGGGGAGAACGGGCGGCAGTACGCCTACCGCGTCCTGTTCGACGCGATCATGACCCTTGAATTTCCGCCCGGCATGCTGCTGGTGGACGCCGAGCTGAGCCAGGCGCTGCACATCAGCCGCACGCCGATCCGCGAAGCCATCGTTTCGCTGACCGAATCGAAGCTCGTGGACGTGCACCCGCAAAAGTCGAGCAGCGTTTCGCGCATCGACCTTGACGCCGTCGAGGAGGGCGTATTCCTGCGCTTCCACACCGAGCGGGCGATCCTGCGCGAAGCGGTTCGCAAGGCGGACGGCTCGGCCTTTGCCCTGCTGCACAAGAACCTCGAGGCGCAGCGCGAGGCGGTCGAAAGCTGCGACCCGGACCGGTTCATCGAGCTGGACAATGCGTTCCACCGGCTCCTTTACTTCTCCGTCAACAAGCCGTGGACATGGGCCACCGTCACGCGGATCGTGACGCATCAGGATCGCGTGCGACGTTTGCAGACGCGGCTTTCCGGCGAGGGCGCCAAGGCGTCGTATGCCGATCATCAGTCGATCTTCAACATGCTGATGACGCGCGAGGACAAGGACATCGACGAGTTCCTTTACAACCACCTCACCGCCGGCTACCGCGCCGCGCTGCCGGAGCTGATCAAAAAATACCCGACGTATTTTGCGCTGTGAGAAAAAAGCGGCATTGACGCCGCCAAAAATGACAAAAAGCTGCCCGGACGCGCCGAGCAGCTTTCGTTATGTATAAAGTCTCATCGTATCCTCGATCCAGTACCCATATTCCGTCCCGGGCCGTTCCAAGGCGCGAAGCCTTTGCCACAGCGGCAGCCCGTCCGAAACGTCGTGCCACAGATCGGCAAACACGAAATCGTGCGCGTGGTTCTCCTTTGCGTAATCAAACGCGTCGGCATGGACGAGCGTGATCTTCCCGCGGTGCGGGAACTGCGGCAGCAGCGTATCGGCAAACAGCCGCAGCACGTTTTCGTCGCGCTCCACGACCGTGACCGACGCGACCTCCTCCTTTTCGCTCGCCATGAACGCATAGTAGCCGAGCCCCAGGCCGTATACCGCGATATCGCCGTGCGCCCTTGCAATCGGCCGGCGCATCGTGACAAGCTCGTTCGGCTTCAGGCTCATCCATTCGCGCCCGTCCTCGAAGATCGCGGGACAGTCGAACGGCGCGGCAAAGCAGCCGAGCTGCGGCAGCACGCGCCCGTCGAAGGTCTTTTGCATGTCGCCGCACACGAACAGCTCATACGGGTGATACGTGACCTTGCCGAACGTCCACTTTCCCGCCCGCCCCGTCGGGAACCGCACTGCCGTCCGGTAGGGATCGTGCAAAAATGCGTCCGGTTCGAGCAGCCGCACGCTCTCCCGAAGGTATCGCTCGCGCAGCGTCCGGTCGTCGTATATGTCCAACGCCCCGGCAAGCAGCACAAGGTATGCGTCCCGTTCGGAAAGGCCGCAGTCCTCCGCCGTTTCGTGCACGGCATTTCGGTCAATCGCGTCCGGGCAATCATTGAGATATGCGGCAACACGAGTCAAAAACAAATTGTTATACGCTTCGATCTCCATGCCGTTCAGTATAGCACCCGCGCCGTTCCCGTGCAAGACGGTTGCGAAAACCGAAAGAATATGGTATACTATCCCCCGCAATCCTCGGAAAGGAGGGCCGCTTATGCCGCTGCCGCTGCTGATTCTGCTTGGTTATATCGCCGTGATGAGCGTGATCACGTTTATTCTGTTCGGCGTGGACAAGGCCAAGGCCAAGCGCCATGTGTGGCGCATCCGCGAACGAACGCTGCTGCTGTTTGCCTTTTTGGGCGGCGCGCCGGGCGCGTTTTTCGGGATGCTCGCGTTTCGCCACAAGACGCAGCACATCAAGTTCACGCTGCTGGTGCCGGTCGCGCTTGTGCTGTGGATCGCGCTTGTGATCTTTGCCGCCGTGCGGCTGACGCCATGAAGCATTCCTCTCTTTGGCTCTGCCTTTGCCTGCTGCTGTTCGGCTGTGCCGTGTCCCCCGTTGTCGAGGCTCCCGAAGCGCCCGAATCGCCCGCGCCGACCGCTTTTATGACGGCTGCGCCGTCGCCCGCCGTGGTGGAGCTGCAGCCGAGCTTTGCCGTAACCGAGCCGCCGTTTACCGCGATCCCGACGCCCTCGCCCACGCCGACCCCCACGCCGGAGCCGACGCCGACGCCCACCCCGACGCCGGATCCCTACCGTGCCGAAACGGTCAAGACCTATAAAAAGAGCGACGATTTCTGGTACTGTCCGCTGACCGAGGCGACCAAGGCGCGGATCATCGGCACGACGTTCCCCGAAGACCCGAAGGACTGCCCGATCAAGATCAGCGACCTCCGCTATGTGCGGCTTTTGTATACGGACTTCGACGGCGTAACGCACACCGGCGAAATGATCGTGCACCGCAAGGTCGCAGACGATGTGCTGGATATCTTCTATCAGCTGTATATCGCGCAGTACCCGCTGACCTCGGTGAAGCTGCTCGACGATTACAACGAGCCGTTTTCGGACGGAACCTCGATGATCGAAAACAACACGTCGGCGTTCTGCTGCCGTCTTGTGACCGGAACGCATCATTTTTCCAAGCACAGCTACGGCGTCGCCATCGACGTGAACCCGGCGCTGAACCCCTATATCCGCCCGGACGGCAGTTTTGCGCCCGAAAACTCCGCGCCGTACCTCGACCGCACGCTCGGCCTGCCCGGCATGATCGACGAAAAGGACCTCTGCTATAAGCTGTTCACCAAGCACGGCTGGAAGTGGGGCGGTCATTTCAAGGGCGAAACCGACTATCAACATTTTTATAAGGTGTTAAACTGACATGAAAGAACAAGCGATCCGTTACCTGTCCCGGAACGTCCCCCTGCATATCGACATGCTCGAAGCCCTGCGCCGCCATGATGTGCCGGTGCTGTATGTGTCCGACCGCGCTTGCCTTTTGCAAACGCGTCACAAAGGCATGGCGCAGCTGGCCTGCGATGATGCCGATGCGGGCGAAGCCGCGCTGCGCGCCGCCGGGGAATTGTATCTTGTCGTATCGCACGGCAAGGCCGCATGGGACGCTGTCAAGCGCGTCTACCCGACCTATGACAGCCGCCGCCCGTGCCATCAGGCCTACTATCCGAGCCGCACCCCGCATGAGGTGCCGCCGACCTGCACAATTGCGCCGTACCCGATGGATCGGCTCGACGATGTGATGACGCATTACGACAACGTCAACGATCCGGCCTACATCATCGACCGGATCGAAAAGGGCGACCTGTTTGCCGGCTACCTCGATGGCGAACTTTGCGGGTTCATCGGCTTTCACAACGACGGCTCGATGGGCATGCTCGAGGTGTTCCCGGATTTTCGCCGTCACCACGTCGGCTTTGCGCTCGAGCAGAACCTGATCAACGAAGCCCTGCGGCGCGGCTGGGTGCCGTACTGCCACATCTACGAGGGCAACACGCCCTCGGTCAACCTGCAAAAGAAGCTCGGTCTGCATGTGACCGAGGACTGCTGCGTGGCATGGATGCACGCCCCGCGCGACTGATCGGAAAAGCATCGAGGAGGAACGGTCCATGGCCGTTCCTCTTTTGTATTTGGGTTCGTCCGTCCCTGTCGAAAAAATCGATAAATTGTTTACCGATTTTTGCCGATCCTCGATTGACAACCGGTTTTTCCGTGTTATAATTATTATGAACGGGTTCATATTAAGTTTTTACAAATGCCGTCCCCTTGCGGAGAAAGGAAGCTCTCCATGCCGAAGATCATCGAAAACTGTCGGGAAAAGCTGCTGGACGAAGCGCGGCGGCAGATCAACGAATGCGGCTACGGCGCGCTGACGATACGCGGCGTTGCAAGCGCGTGCGGCGTCGGCGTCGGCACGGTATACAACTATTTTTCGTCGAAGGACGCGCTGGTGGCGACGTTTATGCTGGAGGACTGGCAGGCCGCGACAGCCGATATGCACAAGGCCTTCGGCGGCGGCACGCCGATGGAAATCCTCTCGGCGGAATACGACGGACTGGTTTCCTTCGCCGCGCGGCACCGGGCGCTGTTTATGGACCCGGCGGCGATCGCGGCGTTTTCCGTTCTTCCCCGCGCATGGCATGTGCGGCTGCGCAAGCAGCTTGCCGTGCCCTTGGAAACGGCGCTTGCCCCGCGCGCCAACGCAAGGTTCCTTTCCCAGTTCCTTGTCGAATCGCTTCTGACGTGGGCGCAGGCGGGCGTCGCCAAGGACGAGCTGACGGCGGTGTGGCAGCCGCTGCTGCAGGCGTAAACCGCCGCAAGATCCTCTCGCGGCTGCATCCGTCCGAACGTTTGGGATGAATCGGGCTTTGCCCGGCTACCCGGCTATATATATAAACGAATGATAAAAAGGAGTGTGAATCCCCATGAGCAGCTTTGAAAACCTGCGTATCGTAGACAACTTCTACCAGACCTCCCTGTTCTTCCCGATGCCGACCGTTCTGATCAGCACGCTGACCGAATCCGGCATGACGACGCTCGGGCCGTACTCGCTCGTACAGCCGTATTACGTCGCGGGCAAGGACTACTATGCGATGCTGCTGCAATGCCGCAACTCGTCCAACACGGCGCAGAACATCCTCCGCACCGGCAAGTGCGCGATCAACTTCATCGACGACAAGCCGGCCACCTTCAAGGAGGCCGTGAAGCTCTCCTGGCCCGGCGACAAACCCGAGGAGAAGATGCCGAAGGTCAACTTCAAGCTCGAAAAGTCGATGATCGAGGAAGAGAATCCCGCCGATGTGCGCCCGATGGTGCTGACCGATGCGATCGAGGTCATCGAGTGCACGTGGATGCGTGAGCTGGACGGCGCCGCAAACGATCAGGCGGGCTGCACGACCGGCTATGAGCCGCCGTATCACGATTTCAACGGCATCACGTCGAAGTTCGGCGCACACTTCATCCTGCGCGTCGATAAGATCCTGATGAAGAAGAAGTATTCCGACGCGATCATCAACGGCGTCAAGGCGAGCGACTTCCCGAAGCTGCCGGTCGATTACGGCTATCGTGACAGTAAGAACTTCTGGTATCACCGCGCCGCATGGCGTATGCGCGCAGAGCTTTTGGCGATCCGCAAGCAGACGCTTGAATCCGTCCGCTATGCTGCCGACCGTGCCGACGACAAGGTGAAATTCACCGACGAAGCGTTAAAGACGATCCTGAACGTGCCGCGCGTGTTCCTGCCGCTCGTTTTGAAGGGCTGCGTGGACTGGGCAAAGGAAAACAATGTGACCCTCATCACCGAGGAGCACATGAAGATCATCAACGACAAGCGTTCCAAAGAGAAGAACGCCAAAAAATAAGGGAGGTAAGCGAACATGAAGGTAGTATTGGCAGGTGCATTCGGCAACCTCGGCGCCGAAATTCTGAAGGAGCTGTGCGCGCAGGGGCATGAGGTCATTGCGGCAGATATCAAGGAGCGTCCGATTCCGGGCACCGAGGGCAAGTATACGTTCAAGGCCATCGACGCAACCGAGTATATCACGCTGAAGGGTCTTTGCGAGGGCGCGGACGTCGTCATCACGACGATGGGCCTCACGGGCGCTTCCACCAAATTCACGTCCTACGATATCGACTATCAGGGCAACATGAACCTGTATAAGGAAGCCAAGAAGGCGGGCGTGAAAAAGTTCAACTACATCTCCGTCATTTCCTGCGACGAGCCGGGCGCCGAAAAGGTCCCGATGCTCCACGCCAAGTATATGGTCGAGCAGGAGATCAAAAAGGACAGCATGGACTGGATCATCTACCGTCCGACCGGCTATTTCTACGACATCTGCAAGGTGTTCAAGCCGTATGTGGATAAGGGCGAAATGCAGCTGTTGAAGGGCTTCGGCGGCGTCAAGGCGAATGTTGTGGACTGCCCGGACTTCGCGAAGTTCATCGTCGAGCACATGTGCGACACGAACGTGACCTATAACGTCGGCGGCAAGGAGACCTACACCTATGAGGAAATGGCCAAGATGTGCTTCGACGCCGCAAAGAAGCCGCTGAAGATCAAGTGGGCGCCGATCTGGCTGTTCGGTATCCTGGCGAACCTGCCGAAGATCAAGAAGGCCGGCAAGCACGATATCATCCTGTTCTCGCGCTGGACGCTGAGTCACGACCTCGTCGGCGACACGAAGATCGGCGACAAGAGCTTTGCCAAGTACATTAAGGACTATTTCAAGGAGGCATAAACGATGGGCTGGGGCTTTTTAGGCATTATCTGTGCCGTCTGCGCCGTTTGCTGCGCGTGCGGCTTTAAGAAGTTCGTTTGGTTCCTTTCCATCGGCTATGGCTTCGCCATCGCGGGCGGCGGCATCACGATCCTGATCCTGACGCTTGCCAACGGCTGGGGCGGCGCGGCGACCTGGCTTGCCGTGCTGCAGGCGCTGCTGTTCATCGCGTATGGCGCGCGGCTGTCGGGCTTCCTGCTCTACCGCGAGCTGAAGAACAAGGCGTACGTCAAGACGCTGAACGAGGACGCGGGCGGCGATAAGAAAATGCCGATCTTCGTCCTTGCGGCGATCTGGATCTTTGTGTCCGTGCTGTACACCGCGCAGGTCAGCCCGATGTTCTTCCGCTACTACAATATGCGTGCTGACGGCCTAATTGCCAGTCCCGACTATGTGCTCCCGATCATCGGTATGCTGATCTCCGTGCTCGGGCTTTGCGTCGAGGCGCTGGCCGACAAGCAGAAATCCGATCAAAAGAAGGTCAACCCGAAGATGGTCGCCACGCAGGGCCTGTATAAGCTCGTCCGCTGCCCGAACTACCTCGGTGAGATCACGTTCTGGATCGGCGTATTCGTCGCCGGCATCACCGCGTTCAAGACCGTCGGACAATGGATCATGGCGATCCTTGCGCTGATCGCGATCGTGTTCATCATGTTCAACGGCGCACAGCGGCTTGAAAAGCGGCAGAACGAGCGCTACGGCAACAACAAGACGTATCTGGAATATGCTAACTCCACGCCGATCATCCTGCCGTTCATTCCGCTGTATCACCTGAACAAGCCGGAAAAGAAGGTCAAGTAAGATGGAAGCCGTGAAGGAATTTTCCGTCCCGATGGCGCTTGTCGATTTCATCCCCGTGATCCTGTTTGCGATTGCGGCGGTGATGCTGCAGCGCGATCTGTACCACAAGATGAGCAAGGGCGCGTTTGCGCTGTTTGCCGCGGGCACCATCGACGTGATCTGCTCCGGCGCATTAAAGGCGCTGTATAAGCTGCTGTACGGCGCAGGGATCTGCGACTTTACGCGGCTCAACGACATGTTCTTCCCGGTGCAGTCCATCGGCTTTCTGCTCGCCGGTATCGGCGTTGTGGCGATGCTCGTGCATAAGCAGGGCGAAACGCTGCCCGCCGTCGCCGCTGCGCCCGCCGTGTTCTCCGGCACGTTCGTGTTCGTCGGTCTGATGGTCGCGGGGCTCGGCTGCATGGACTTCGGCTTGGTCGCGATTGCGAAAAAACTCAAAAAGCCCGCTGCCATCGTACTTCTCTGCGTTTCGTTCGTGATGTGCCTCGGCATGGGATACCTGTCCACCAAGAACTTTGAAAAGGCTTCGCTGAATTGGATCGCCGAGGGCGTCAACGTCGTAGGGCAGCTGTGCTTCCTGCTTGCCGCCGTGCTGATGCGCAAGGCGGGCTTAAGGGCGCTCAAGCTCGAAAAGGAGACCAGATGACCGAGCAGTTATTGAACGGCATCCGAAAGCGGTTTCCGCTGACGGAAAAGCCCGTCTGGGAGTTTGCCACGCTCAAGGCGAACGGCAT
>JAFUDD010000287.1 GCA_017459315.1 Clostridia bacterium
AAAACCGCTTTGGTCATACCAGACGGCATACTGCCGGTCATTGAGATAGAACCCTGCGCCGTTGGTGCCGTAGTGTTCCCGCAAAAACGTTGAGTTTTCCTCCAGCGTATGATCCTTTTGAAAATACGCGCAGATGATCAGGCGGCTGTTTTTATCGTTTGCGCCGAGCGTCAACGCTTCGTCGATCACCTGCTGAGAATAGCGGAGGGAAAAAGCTTTACTTCCCGGCTCCGTTTCCGGTGCCGGTTCGGGGATAATCTCCTGCAAGTCAAAAAGAGACATCTGCGGCGCGGCGGGCTTTGCTCGCTTGACATCCCGCTTGAACTGCTGCTCCTGCCGCGGGGAATCAAACAAAGAAGCGGGGAATGCTTCTTTCACCGCTTCTTCGTCAAGGTCGATTGATTCGGATATTTGGGGTTCGTCTTCGATCAGCTGTAGATCAGATCGTTCAGTACGATCTCCTCGGCCCGACTCCGGATATTGTTCATCCGTTGTATCCAGAGCAGGGGATCGGAAGATTTCAGCTGTTCGGTCAGACCCTCTGTTTTTGCCATCTTCTCCGACAGCGTGTCGATCTCCGTAATCGCCTGTTCGTTGATCGACATGAGGTGTTGTGTCAGTTTCCCGGACAGCACCAGCGCCGTCAGCGTGCCGTCCTTCTTCTCCTCCAGATACCGTTTGCGCATCCGTCCGTACTTGCCGATCGAGCCCTCCGGCTGTTCGTCCAGTACCAGGTTCGGAATCTGTACGTTCCCGACTTGCGTATAGGTCAGTTCCATGGTCGTTGCTCCTTTCGCCTTTGTTCTCATCTGCATTATCGCCGATTTCTTTTTCCTTTGCGAGGATGTCGCGGGATTCTTTTTCGATTTGCCGGACGCTTCGTTCGATCTGCCTTAGGATCATCTCGGAAATATCGCTTGTCGCTTCGCCGAGGCGGGAGATCGTTTCAAGCGTATTGAACTTTGATATGCTCTCAAAGTCGCTTTCCGTCAAAAACACATCCGGATCGAAGCAGAGCCGTTTCAGTACGACATACGAAACCGACGACGCCAGCTGCATCTGAAAAGTCGCATTGAGGTTTTCCTCCTTTGCCAGCGTACTGTTTTCGATCTCGCTTTGCAGCGCTTCCAGATAATCCCTGTGGTTATCCGTGACGGCGGTCAGCGATGTACCGAACACCGTTGCCGCAAGATCGCTTAACCCGCCGAGATCGCCGAAGTTGTTCTGCAATTCCTCGGCAATGCGCGAGTGCATCTCCGGCGTCGGTTGCCACAGCTTCAGCGGTATGTTCTGCCGGGAGTTGGTATCCGACACATCGAACACATACCGTAGGTGCAGCTTCTCCCCGGAGGCGTCGATCAGCGCGATCCCCTTTGCGCCGCGATTGACCCAGCGGTGCAGTCGTTCGTTCCATACGGAGAGTTCGGCGCAGGCGATCGCTTCCGGCTTCTGTGCATGGATCAGCAACTGGTCCTGAAACGGGTATTTATAGAGCCATGCGGCAGAATCGAGAAAGGCTTTCCACCGATCTGGCGAGGAGGTCACGGCAAGCGTCGCATCATGCGCCATGTTGATCATTCTTTCCAGTTTCGTCTGCACGGCTTACCTCCTATTACTATCTTTCAAAATCGTCTTTTTGGTGTTCTTTGCCCCGGTCCATGTACTGCTGCAGTGTGATCGGCTTGCTGTCTGCAAAGTTCAAGTCGTAATCGTCCATCGGGAGCCAACCACCCGGCAGGTCGATCGGCGTATCCGTGAGAATCGTTCCCATAAAGTTGACCGTAATATGCTCGGCAATCTCACAGGCGTATCCGTTGTCGCCGTCGTCTCGGATCTCGTACCGGTAAATGCCCTCCGGAACGGTATCCGGATCGATCCGACAGTTGTGAAACAGCGCCGGGCGGTCGAACAGCTCCACATACTCGAAGGATTCCGTCCGTGCATCCGGATAGTGGGACATAGTGAGAAAGTGTCCGTCGCTATCGTACATTTCCGGATTCGCGCCGGGTACGTCCCAGCCGAACATACTGCCGCAGGTCATAGCGGCGGACTGGGCTTTGGTAAGCTCGTGCTGCATATTCATGTACTCTGCAATCTCTTCGTTCCGCTTCCGATCGCCCGGTACATTCCAGTCGGACGGGAAGTATCCGGTCATGCCGCGACGGATATTCACAAGATCGCCGGTGGAGGCGATAACAGCCATACAGGAGGAAGGCAGCGGGAACTGCATCCCGGTCTTTTGCTCATACTGCTCGACCAGCGTATCGCAGCGTTCGAGATAGACGCTTAATGCGCCTTTTTCCGAGGTTTCCGGGATTCTGCCGTAAAGCTGCGTCGGATTGGCTTTATCGTAGAGGTAGATTGCATACCGCTTCGGCTCGGTCGGGTATTCTAAAAGGACAACGCCTTTATCGCCGACCGGGAAACGCTCCCTAATGTTATAGGTTTCATAGCTTTCCATGCATTTGCTCCTATCGCTCCCGATCACCGTTGCCGGGACTTTTGAAGTCGTCCATGACATAGGGCATGACCAACAGGCCGCTGTTGGTGGAAAGGAATACTTCCGGCTGGGAAAAGACTTCCTTATATTTATCGATCAGATCGTCCGAGTTCTCCTCGCCGGGATCGACGAATAGAAGTAATACGGCATCGCCGTTTTCGTCACGTCGCGTGCAGTTCCATTCCATACCTTACGCCTTTCTGTGCTTGCGGCTGTGCTTCTTGCGGAGCACAGCGACGATCACGCCGATCACAGCAGCGATCAGCAGTACAATACCGCCGATCAACGCCGGGAACTCCCACCAGTCACT
>JAFUDD010000288.1 GCA_017459315.1 Clostridia bacterium
GTCCGCGTTCAGCGTGAGGCTCAAATCGAGCGTCAGACGTGTATCGTAGTTCATCAGGCCGGAGAGGTTGCCGCATTGGAACTGGAAGTCCTTGACCTTATCGACGTTGCCCTCCGCGCCGGAGAGCTTGACCGTATAGGTTCCTGCGACCGCCGACGGATCCGCCGCCGTGCCGCCGTTCTGCGCGGTCGCCGTGCCGGGGGTACCGGAGGCAGCCTTGGGCGCAAACACGCCGCCCATGACCAGAGACGGGATCAGGATCGCAACGAGCGCGACCACGCCGACGCCGCAAAGCGTCCACTTCAAGGCGGGCTTGCCGTTCTTGTCGTCCGCTTCGTCCTTGCCGAACGCGCCGATGATGTTGAAGATCATCGCCGCAAGCCACGCGACTGCGCCGCCGAGGGACATATAGATCGCTTCCTCACCGCCGTGGCCGGAGTCATAGTCGGTTAAAATACAGTTGCCGATGCCCTCGACTCTGTCGCCGATCAGCGTCATCGCGGCATAGGCAAGCAGCGCCGTTACGCCGAACGTGAGCAGTTTCGGCCACCAGGCCTTGGGGAACTTATTCAGGCAGAAGATCGCCGCACATTCGATCACGATGACCGCGATGATCACGGTGGTGATCCAGCCGGAGTTCATCTGTCCGTAGGTGTAATAGCCCGTCGAGAAGCCGAGGGCGAACAGGATCAGGCCGAGCACCGACAGCAAAATGACGACTGCGCCGGTGACGGTTTCACGCGTGAAGTTCTTCTTCATGGTTTACGCCCTCCTTTCCTTTCTTTCCGCTAAGACATACAAGACAGCCAATGCCATAAAGCCGACATAGCCCGCGCCCATGAAGATCTCGAGGATCGTGACCCAAACGGGCTGCGCGCTTGCCGCCGCGGTATCGGCGGTGATGCCGTTCATCACCGCGCTGTTGACGAATGCGAACAGCTTTCTGTGGTAGCTGTCACGGATGTTGCTTTGGAGCACGATATCCTGGCTGACCGCATCCGGCGTCATGTTCCAGACCTTGCCGTTGTTCGAGCCGCCGAGCATCATATCGTTGCCCGCCGCCGCGTTTTCGCGCGGAAGGAAGTAGGCCGAGGACTTGACCGAGTCGGTCATCAAAAAGCCCTTCCAGCCCCATACGCCGCGTAGGATGCCGTTCATCAGGTTCTACGATGCGCCGACGTGGATGCAGCCGATGCGGTTGAACGCGGACAGGAGGCCCTTGATGCCGCCGTCACGGATGCCGATTTCAACGCCTTTCAGCTCGTTTTCACGCGCCGCCTATTCATTGAGGAACACCGCAAGGCCGTCGCGGTTGGTCTCCTGGTCGTTGAACGCAAAGTGCTTGACGTTCGTGACAAGGCCGTACTTGGCGAGCGCCTGATGCACATACGCGCCGGTGTTGCCGCAGAGGATCGGGTCCTCGGAATAGTAGCAGATGTTTCTGCCGTTGTACGGTGTGCGGTGCAGGTTCATGCCGGGGCCGAACCAGTCGTTGTAGCCGGTCCACAGGCCATCGTTGCCGACGAGCCGGCCGTTCTCATACTGGAGCAGCGGCGAATACGTTGCCGCGAGCACCGGGCCTGCCGCATAGACGTTGACCATGTGCTTATACGCCGGATCATCCTCCGCGACCTCATAGATCGTGCCCTTGGTGCGCTGGCCGATAAAGCCGATGATGCCGAGCGGGGAGTCCGCCGGGCTTTCCTTCGGCATGGCGATCTCCTCGATCTCCTCCAGGTACGCAATGTACTGGTTGATAAGATCGCCGAGGCTCATTTCGTTCAATACCTGCTCATACAGCGGATCGTCGTAGTCGAGGCCGATCAGGTTCGCGGCCTTCACGGTCGCGTCCGCGCCGTAGGTAAACGATTCGGGGCCGGTGTAGGATGTCTTTTCGGTCTCCGCATTGTAGATCTCGTTGCGGAGCATATAGACCATTTCATCCGTCGCGGTCAGACTGTCGAAGCTCTTGGGGAACGAATTCAGCCAGTCGTTGCGGGTAAGGTAATTGACCTCGATACCGTAGGTGTTGAGATCGGCAATATCGAGCTGATTTTGAACCGTGACGCCGTTGGATTCGGTCTTATACTGATCCATTGCGACGGTTTCCGTATGCGTCGTGCCGGTGGCGTTCAAGCCGAGAACCGCGTTCACGGCATCGTGCGCGCCGTTGCCGGTGGCAAAGATGTAATCGCCCGCTTCGAGCGCCCATGCGCCGGTCACGCCGTCATGCGAATAGGTCTTATCGTAGGTGTAAATATCCGCAGCGTTGAAGGAGATCGTCAGCTCCTCGCTTTCGCCGGGCTTTAATAGCACGACGTCCGCGAACGTCTTTTCGTTCGCTTCGCCGGTCTTGGCATAGCCGACCAGCTGGATCGCGCTCTTTTCGATCCTGTTCTCACGGTCGCGCTGCGTATACGGTACGGACACGTAGAGCTGTACGACGTGCTTGGCCGCCGCGTCGCCGGTGTTGGTGACCTTGACCGTCACGGTCGATTCGGTTTCGCCCGTCCAGTCGATATCGGTATTTGTGATCTCCTCGGAGAACGTCGAGCCTTCGATGCCGTAGCCGAACGCATAGCTGACCTCGGTATCGTAATCCCACGTCGAGCCGTTCACGCTCTGGCCGAGCGCGGCCTTGTTGGCGTTGCCCTGCTTGGCGACCGTATCGAAGTAGCGGGTCTCATAATACTTATAGCCCGTGTAGATGCCCTCCTGCTCGACCAGATACCACGAAGACCGCAGCGCGTTGTTCTTCGTCGTCTCGATCTCGTCCGCGTTGGTGAACACATAGATGCCGAGGTTCTGCGCGGCGGGCGACAGTGCGGAGTTGACCGCAAATGTGTCGGGCAGGTGACCGCTCGGGAGCGCAGCGCCGGACAGCAGCTTGGCAATGCCGTAGGTGCCGTAAGCGCCCGGAATGCCGATCCAAAGGATCGAATCGATCGCGTCGTCCTGCTTCAGCTCGTCGATCTCCATCGAGGTGCCGCAGTTCAGCAGCACGACGATTTTGCCGAAGCCCTGCTCCTTGACCCAGTTCACGAGATCGCGTTCGTCGTTGGAAAGGGACAGGATGTTGCCGGTCGGGGACTTGGTGAACTCATCCGGATTGGCAAGGCCGTTCAGGCCCGGATAGAAGCAGCAGGATTCGCCCGCGTCGCGGCCGAGCACGATGATCGCGGCGTCCTTATAGCTGCCGATCTTGGATGCGTCGTATTCGGAGATCGGAACCTCGCCGATTTGGGCGCCCTGGTTCTCATACGAATTGACGACGTTGCCGCCGGAAGCTTTTGTCGGGGCATAGTTGGCTTCCCGATCGACATAGAACTGCACCATGTCGGGGTTGACCGAGAAGCCTTCCTTGGTCAGCGCGTCGGCAAGCGGCACGACGTTGGACGCATCGACAAGCTCGCCCATCGAGCCGCCGAACTGCATCTTGGCGCCGCTGCGCATACCGAACAGCGTCACGTTCTTGCCGTCGATGGCGGGCAGGCCCTTCAAGGCAACCGTGCCCTCCGCGCCCACGCGCGTGCCGTAGCCGATCTCCGCTTCGATCAGCTGCGAGCCGTTTTCGAAATCGGACGTAAACCGGTAATCCGCCGGATCCTGGCTGCGCTCAATGCCGCTCTTGGCTGTGCCGAGCAGCTCATCGACCTTGCCCGCCCATGCGGTGCCTACTGAAAACGCCACGCTGCATACGATGGCGATGGCAAGGCAAATGCTTGCAAGGCCACGAAACAACCGACTTTTCTTCATCTGTTCCTCCTCTTTTCCTCTTGTGTTGATTGCATAACGCTGCCGCACAGGTGCGACAGCAGATTCGCCGTCTCCTCGTCCGAAAGGCCGTTGCCGTCAAGCCACGCCACTATGACGCCGGTACAGCCCGCAAACAAAAAGCTGAGCCGCGCCCGTATCTCCGCCTCGCTGCGCTCCGGGTGGGCGCTTTGCAGCTTTTCATGCAGCGCCTCGTAGACCCGGTCGCCGATCCGGTGCATAAACTGCGGATCGCCGTTGCGTCCGATCACCGCCGCGCAAAGCCGCCGTTCCCGATTCAGCGCCGCAAGCTGCTCACGGAACCGGCTTCCCACGTCGCCGTCGCCGTAGGAGCCGAGATCGACGACCGTCCGCTCATACAGCGCCCACTCCATTTCCCGCAATACGTCGATCGGCTCGGCATAATGCAAATAAAACGTGCCGCGGTTCAGCCCCGCCTGCTCGCACAGTGCCTTGACCGAAACCGTTCCGATGGGCTGCTGCTCCAGCAGGGTCAGCATCGCTTCCGCAAAGCGCGCCTTGGTGTATTGTACTCTGGTGTCGGTTTTTTGCATACGTCCTCCGGAAATCAACATTGTGTTGATAAAATAGCATTGCGTTCGATAATTTACATGATGCGTACAGTATATACCCTTGTTCAAAGAATTGCAATATTTTCTTTACCGTTTTTGTACATTTTTTGAAGATATTTGCAGAAGCGAGATACGGCGCAGACAGTTTGAGGGCAGCAAAAAAGCCCGAACCGGAGCATGGCCGGATCGGGCTCTTTGCGTCATGTCTGTTACTTGCCGGTTGTCTTTTTGGCAGTCGTCTTTTTCGTCGTCTTTTTTGCGGTCGAAGAAGACTCGGACTTCTTGGCCGTCGTCTTTTTCGCGGTCGTCTTCTTGGCGGTCGAGGTCGTTTCGGACTTTTTCGCCGTCGTCTTCTTGGCCGTCGTTTCGGTCTTCTTAGCCGTTGTCTTCTTTGACGAGGACGTTTCGGTTTTCTTCGCGGTCGTCTTTTTGGAGGTCTTTTTGTTGGAGGCTGCGGGCTTTTCTTCTTCCTCCTCTTCCTCCTTCAGCGCGTCGCTGTCGCCGAACAGGTTCATCGCAAGCGACGCCAGACCGCCGAGGCCGGACGGTCCGGAGGACGGCTTTTCCTCCTCTTCCTCCTCGTCCTTGCCGCCGAGCAGATTGCCCAAAAGCCCGCCGAGCAGGCCGGAGGAGCTGTTCGACGAGGACGAAGACGACGAGCTGCCGCCGAGCAGGGAACCGAGCAGACCGGACGAGCTGTTGCTGTTCGAGCCGCCGAGAAGATTGCCGAGCAGCGCCGCGCCGAGGCCGGACGAGCTGTTGCTGCCGAGCAGACCGCCGAGCAGGGAGCCGAGGCCGCTGCCTTCGTTGTCGTCGTCCTTTTGGTTGTTGCCGAGCAGCGTCAGCAGCAGCGGGGCGAGGGCAGCGAGGATCTTGGTGGTCTGCGAGCTTGTGAGGCCGCTCTTTTTGGAGAGTGCCTTGGTCGCCGCAGCCTGATCGTCGCCGAGGATATGGGCAAGGATTTTCTTGCCGTCGGCGGCGTCGGCGTTGGAAAGGAACGAAGCGACATCGGTGATATCGTCGTCCTTGTGCTCCTTGAGCGCCTTGCTGAGCGAGGACGCGCCCGCCTTGGTCGCGGTATTGTCCTGCATCTTGCCGATCAAAAGCGGCACGGCGGCGGTCACAAGCGATTGTACTTTATTTTCGTCGGCTTTGGCGGTATTCGACAGCGCCTTTACGCCGTCACCCGCGACGAGGCCGAGAATCGAAGTCACGTCAAATCCTGCCATGGTTTACTCCAAATCGGTCGCCGCAACCTCGGCGTCCTCGACCTTGATATTCGTGGTGTCGATGTTGTCGCGCTTGGCGCAGAACGCGCACAGGTCCTCGCGGCCGGCCGCGATGGCTTCGGACACATCGCCGACGAACAGGTTGGAGTTGCGAATCGCCTGGCAATCCTCGCTGGTGTGGTACTTATGACCGAACGCGGTCCAGTAAACGTCGCCGGTGATCGTCGCTTCAGCGGCTTCGGCTTCTTCCTTGGAGATCGGGTTATAGTCCGTGGACAGCGCGCCGACGACGAGCAGCAGCGCGATCGCTACGACGGACAGGATCGTCTTGGTCTTTTTATCCATATCCTTGTTCAGAAGGATCAGGATCACCAGCGGCAGGAAGCACACGACCGCCATGATGAGGCCGAGCTGCGTCAGGATCACGAAGCCGACCTTGTTGCCGGTCTTCTTGATCGGATCGAGACGGTTGGATTTCTTCCACAGGAACGCGGCGACAAGGCAGCAGGCGGCGTCCACAACGAGGAAGATGATCACGGCCCACAGGATCGGCAGGCCGATGTACAGCGTCTTGGAAATCGACAGAATCGCAAGGACTTCCGCCGCGAGCGCGACGACCCACAGACAGATCGAAACGATGCGGAATGTCGTTGCCTTCTTTTTGCGTTCTTCCTTGGTCAGCTTCTTTTCCTCGGCAGTCGCTTCGGCGGCTTCCTCCACCGCGGCGTCAGCCTTCTTCACAGTCTTTTTCACGGTCTCCGCAGCGGCCTTTTTGCCGTCCGATACGCGGGTCACGGTGCGTTCTTTCTTTTCCATAAAACTCCCTCTTGCATTCGGTGAAATATATAGGAAACGGTTTCCTATATCTTTTGTTATTGTAATGCAAACTGGCGGCTGTTGTCAAC
>JAFUDD010000289.1 GCA_017459315.1 Clostridia bacterium
GAAGAACTGTTTCCGCGTTGTAGCCCTTTTCGAGCTTGCTGTCGGTCATCGGATCCCACTGCTCCACGTCGATGCCGTTTACGATGCCGCGGAGCTTATAGGAATGGTGACGCAGGTGCGCGTCGAGACCGTCGCCGTAGAACGGGGTCTGGATCTCGCCCGCATAGGTGTTGGATACGGTCGTGATCATGTCCGCATACGCAAGACCTGCCTTGAGCATGTTCGCATCCTGATAGCCGGTCTTGAACACGTCGATGTTGAAGACGGAATCAGGTAGACCGGTCCAATACTTCAGCGTCGGGATATTGTAGACGCCCTGGAACCGGAGGTTGTGGATCGTCAGCATTGTCTTGGCGCTTGCAAGCTGCGTGTTGGCAAACAGCGTCTTGAGGTATACCGGGACGAGAGCGGCCTGCCAGTCGTGGCAGTGGATGACGTCCGGCACCCAGTTCATATAGTTCAGTGCGGCAAGCGCGGCCTTTGCAAAGTAGCAGAACTTCGGGATGTCGTCCACAAGGTTCGTGTACGGGTTGCCGTTCGAGAAGAATTCCTCGTTGTCGATGAAGTCATACACGACGCCGTCCTGAATGTACTCCATAATGCCGACATAGAACGAGCGGCCGTCCGAGCACAGATCCATTTGGAACGCACCGCGGTAAATCATCTTCTCCTGCCACTTCTGCGGAATGCACTTATAGCGCGGCAGAATCACCTTGACGTCGCAGTTCTGCGGGATCAAAGCGCGCGGCAGCGCATACATCACGTCGCCCAAACCGCCGGTCTTGATGAACGGATAGCATTCCGAGCCGATGAACGCAACGCTTCTGCGCGGCTGCGGCAGCTCGGCTTCCTTAGCGGGTTCTTCAACAACAGGCGCCGCTTCAACGGCTTCCTTCACGGTCTCGACCGCTTCCGCAGCCTTTTCCACAACGGTTTCGACGACGGTCTTGGCAGTCTCGGCTGCCTCAACCGACTTCTCTTCGACTTTCTTCGCAAACGCTTCGATGGGCTGAATGTCCTCGGGCTTTACGGCAGCGAGCTTTTCAGTCATTTTCTTTTTCACGGAGGCTTTCTTTTGAGACGCTTTCTTTGCAGCGGCCTTGGCGGCCTTCTCGACCTTTTCCGCAGTCGCTTCCGCAGCGGTCTCCACGGCCTTCGCAGCTTTTTTCACAGCCTTTTCGGCGGCAACGACGGTCTTGTTGGCGACAACGTCCGGATCCGCCATGACTTTCTTTCTTGACATAAACTGTATCTCCTTAATTCTGTAAACAGATGATGGTTGTGTTTTTCCTTTCGGCAACGTGTCCGCAAAGGATGGACAACCGTCGCCCGACCTTCATTATATGCGGAACAGAAAAAATGTCAATAACACTACCCCCATTTTTTACGAAGCCGCCAAAACGCAAGCGTTTTCGGACTTTTCCGTCATATTAAAACGGACGCATAAAGCGTCCGCGCGATGACAGAAAACTAATCTTTGGGGACAAGGTCGATCACAACGTACTCCGAAAACGTCCCGGTCTTGAACGGGATCGCCCAGCCGGAGATGCCGGAGGTCACGACAAAGTCGGTTTGCCCGATGCGCGTCGTGCCGTAGAGAAAATCGTTTGCGCCGATCCAAAGCCCGATCTGCCCCGCCGGAAAGATATGTCCGCCGTGCGTGTGGCCGGACAGCACAAGGTCCATTCCGGCCGCGGCCTCGGCGGCGTAATCGTTCGGCTGATGGTCGAGCATCACGGTACA
>JAFUDD010000290.1 GCA_017459315.1 Clostridia bacterium
CTCGTCGAAGAAGCGGGCATTGTCGCGGCGGGTCTGCTCGGTGAGGTCCATCAGATGCGTGAGGCTGTCAAACGGGCAGCCCGGCTCGTTGAATGCGATATGGCCGTCGCTACCGATGCCCAGAACCTGCACGTCCACGGTGTGCTTGGCAAGCTCGGTCTCATACGCCACGCAGTCGGCTTCCGGGTCTTCGCCGCAGCCGAGCGGAACATGGACGTTCTCGTCCGGAATATCAATGTGGTTGAAGAGGTTCTCATGCATGAATGTCCAGTAGCTCTCGCGATGGTCGCGCGGCAGGCCGATGTACTCGTCCAGATTGAACGTCAGAATATCCTTGTAGCTTGTGCCGTTCTCCTCGTGATCGCGGATCATTTCCTTGTAGAGACCCACAGGGCTCGAACCGGTGGCCAGGCCGAGAACCGGCGTATGGTCGCCCGAGAGGACCTCCTTCATGATCTTGAAGGCTTCCTTGGAGACTTCCTCGTAGGTATCGCTCACGGTAACTTTGAACATCTTTTTTCCCTCGTATTCATTAGATTTGGGCATGCGGCGCGGCCCGAAGCCGCCGTTTGCGGCTATGCAGCACCGTTTCGCTTGGCTTATTGCCAGCCCACGCCTATTATTTTATAAAAAACTCGTCAAATTGTCAATGCACGCTTCCGGTTTTTATATATTTTTTTCGCGCATAACTGTCATTCGTTCAGCGCATAAGTACAAACCAACGATTTGCATTTTACGCTTTCGCCGCGCCGCCTTCGATTTCCTCCGCACCATTTTCGGTAAAGCGCAGTACGCGGTCGCAGATCGCCAGCGCCGCCGGGCGGTGGGTGACGATGATCACGGTCTTGTCGGTCATGCGGCGCAGGTTGTTGAGCAGGGCGCGTTCGGTCTCGCCGTCGAGCGCGCTCGTCGCTTCGTCTAAAAGCAGTACCGGGCAATCGGTAAACAGCGCCCGCGCAATCGCAAGCCGCTGGAGCTGCCCCTCCGATAGTCCTGCCCCGCGCTCACCGAGCCGCGTTTCAAGGCCGTTTTCCTGTTCCCGCACAAAGCCGTCCGCACACGCGATTTCGAGCGCGTGCCAAATCCGCGCTTCCTCTCCCGCCGCTTCGGGCATCCCGAACGCAACGACCTCGCGGATCGTGCCGCTCATCAGGCCGTTGCCCTGCGGCACATAGGCGAACAGCCGCCGCCATGCGGGCAAAAGCGGTTCCTGTGCGCCGCTACGATACAAGACGCATGTGCCGCTGTCGGGCCGGTACAGCCCCATCAGCAGCTTCAACACCGTGGACTTGCCGCACCCGCTTTGCCCGGTAAACGCGACCGTCTCGCCGCGCCGGATTGAAAGCGACAGCTTTTGCAGCACAATCGGCATCTGCGGCGCCTCGGCCGTCTCCACCGGCGGCCGGTAGGTGAACGACACCTCGCAAAGTCCGAAGCCCGTCACCGCGTCCCGATACGCCCGGTTGACTTCCGCCTGCTCGAGCGGCGGTTCGGTCTGCTCGTCTGGGTACGACTCGATCTCCATCAGCCGTTCGGCGCTCGCCTGCATCGCATACCAGCGTGGCAGATAGCCGGACAGGTTGGCAAACGGCCCTTGAATCTGCCCGACAAGCTGCATGATCGCGGTCAGCGTGCCATAGGTAACGGTGCCGCTTACTATGCCGTAGCAGCAATAGCAGATCCCGAACAGGTACATGCCCTGCATCGCCGCGCCGAACCCGATGTTGCACAGGATCGAAAACGCGTTGCGCTTCAGCCGTGCCGCGCGGTGCTCCTCCTGCAAGACCGCGCCTTCCGCTTCGGTGCGCGCCTCTGCGGAAAACGACCGGATCAGCGGCAGATTCCCGATGCGCTCCTGCCAGAACACGCGCATGCGTCCGTCGCTCTCCTGCACGTTCTTGTGCAGCCGCTTCATCACCTTGCGGAACGCATACGTCAGCAGCAGCAAAACAAGGCCGCCCGGCAGCAGAAACATGGCAAACCGCGTATCGAGCGCAATGACAAGGAGCACCTCTCTGATAAGCCGCACCGTCATCCCGACGATGCCGGGCAGGATATCGACGTAGCCGTTTGCGACCACGACCGTGTCGCTCGTCAGCCGGTTCATCCATTCACCCGAATGCACCGCCGCCACCGACGCATATTCCTTATGCAGAATATGGTCGAGCAGCCGCTGTTTGCAGACATTTTCGATGCCGGATCGCGCCGATTCCTCAGCTCTGCGCATCACCGCATGCAGCAGCAGCTGTCCGGCTACGAGAAGCGCCATATACAGCGCATACCGCCGGAACCCCTGCGCATCACCCGCCACCGCATGATCCACTACGCCGCGCAGCAAAAGAGCATACCAAACGCCGATGCCGCCGTTGATCCCCTGCAGCACCGTCAAAAGCACGATATACCATTTCTTTCGTCCCGGCACCGTCAGGAACCAGCGGTTGGTTTTTGGCTTCATAGCTTGAAAAATGGTTCTTTACCGGTTCTTAAACAGCCGTCGCTTCACCTTGCCCGCCAAGCCGCGCAGCCGGAACCACGCGACGCGCAGCGGAAACAGCAGCGTCCACACGCGCACATAGAGGCGGTAATCCCAATCCGTCACATGGATCGTCCGATTCCCGCGCCGCACGGCGTTCATCACGCCGATGATCTGCTTCTCGCGCACGGCCTCCCGCACGATCTGATTGTCCCCGCACAGCAAATAATCCTGCTCGCGCACCTTTACGATCCGATGCAGCACATACTGCCCGTTATCCCGTTTGAACAGGACTGCGTCGTGCTTTTTGCAGCGTCCTTTCGGCCGCTTTGCAATCACCATCAGGTCGCGGCCCTCGCGCAGCAGCGGCAGCATGCTGACGCCCTTGTTCGGATAGACCAGCTCGCCGCAGCGATCCAATACGTCCTCAAAGTTCATACAATCGCGCCGATGGAGCGCAGCTTTTCGACGACCATGCGCACATCCCGCCTCGCGGTGTCTGCGTCCACGTCATACGTGCCGCAGAGCTTTTCGACAATGGCATCCTCCGTCGTTTCGGTTTTCAGACAGTCAATGATAAACCCGGCCG
Source organism: Clostridia bacterium (assembly GCA_017459315.1). The sequence continues at coordinate 3,063 of JAFUDD010000290.1, forward strand.
TGCCGTTCGAGCGCACAAGCCCGTGAAAATCCCGCATGGCCTCTCCGACCGCAACAAGCATCTGCGTTCCTGCCACATACTGCGTGACAAAGCCTTCCTTCAATCGCATCGTGCCTCTCCTTTCATGCCCCGGTACGCAACCTCAGCCGCCTCCGGTTCCATGTTGCAAGATAATTGATAAAACGGCACAGTCTCGGCAAGCTCGCCCAGCAACCGCAGCGTGTCCTGCGTCGCCGCCGCGCCGGTCGGCCGGTAGCATTGCGGCAGCAGCCGCACAAAGCCCTCCTGCGCGTCCACAGGCGCGATCCGGTTCGTTTCCCCGCGTGATAAAAAAGCGATCCCCTTCAGCGGCGCCGCGGCGTTGGTGCTTAGGTGATGCTTGCCGTCCCACGGCGTACCGTAAGCATACACGCCGTTCCCGTCGATCCGCAGCAGCGGCTTGTCGTCGTTGATCATCACCGCCCGCGTGCCGAAGTGCTCGCGCCACAGCCGTGTATGCGTGGACTTGCCGACGCCGCTTTTCGCCGTAAACGCGAACGCCTCGCCGTCCACCGCGATCACCGATCCGTGCATCAGCAGCACGTTCTCCCCCGGCAGCCGTTCGGCGATCTTCCGGTACAGCGCCAGCTGCTCAAGGTACGTATCCCGCCATGCGGTCGGCGTTAGTCCTTCCCTCAAGGCGGCCGCGGCGTCCTGCTTCCGCTCAAACGCGAGGTCCTCCGGCTGCACCGAAACGCTCCAGCGCGGTTCTGCATCGGTCAGATAGTCCTTGCAAAAGCATTTCGTTTCCGCGAACATGGCCGCCACGCCGATTGGAATGTCCGCAAGGCAGATCGTGAAAGAAATATTCTCGCTCATGCGTTATCATTCTCCAGTCCGAGATCGCGCATCAGCCGCTCACGATCCTTTCCATGCTGCACGTCCTGTTTCAAATGCAGCACGCGCCCCGATTTCAGACCTTGCTTACCATAGCGAAACGCCTGATAAATCCAGGCGAACGGCTTCAAGCCCGGATGCTTTTTCAACGCTTTCCAATTGTTCTCCCCGGACGTTTGCAGCCTATGAAACAGTCCGTCCTTTTTGATGGAAGTTGTCACATTGGCTACTTTGTTGCCGGCTCCGTATTTGCGTCCGAAATTTCCTTCCGTCAGCAGACTTTCCATCAGCCGGTCGCACAATGCCTCGTCTGCGTCCTTGCACCAAGTCACCGTCTCCGGCAGTCCGAGATACTTTTGGCACATTCTCGTCGCAGTAACGGCCAGCTTTCCCAACTGACATGTCCTTGCCGCCTGTCCGAATCCGCTTTCCCATGCGGCGTCGTCCAGATAGCGGTGGACATACAGCATCCAGTCGATCGTCTGTCGCAGACCCATGCCGCTTTTCAGGTGAGAGCGCATGTGATCGAGCAGAACGATCCCGTTTGCGAACGGCGGCAGCATGGAAAAAGCATGCCCGGCGATGTTCGCTATGACCGGGCTTTGCAGTCCCTCGTCCACAAACGCGTCGATTTCCGGTACTTCATGGCTGAAATGATGATGCAGCTCGAAGGAAAATCCGTCCTTATGGAATGCAATATGCCGGTCGCCCTCCTTGCCGTGAGAGAACACATATCCTTCCCGCAGCAGCAAATCCCAAGTCTCCCGGAAACGCTCGCGCGGTACGATAAAGTCGATATCACCCATTGTGCGCATCATCGGCTTCGGATACTGCACCGCAGCAGCGCACCCCTTCAAAATCGCATACGGAATCCCATGCTGTACCAGCAAAGCATGCAGCTGATCCTGCACATACAGATAGCGAATAAAACCAGCCAAGCGTTGCGTATCCTGCGATTTCCAGGCCTTTAGCTGCGATTCCGTTGTACAGGTAGGAAGCTGCTCTGCAATGACGCCTGCGATGCTCTGTATCTGTGCCTCGCGCAATACGGCGTCCCAATCTGTCGTTTGCAGCGCTGTGCCCGAATCGGAAAACAATGCCTTTCGAATAAGCAGCAATAGCGTCGATTCCGTGTTTGTCATGCGAAATTCTCCACAATAAATACTGCTGTTATTGTAGCACAATCCTTGTATGGACGCAAACCATTTATAGTCGATCTCAGCAAACAAAGCACAAAAAAGCGACACCCTAAAGGATGTCGCATGGATCCCGGCAGCTGCCTATCTTCCCGGGCCGTCTCCAGCCAAGTATTGTCGGTGTATGTGAGCTTAACTTCTGTGTTCGGAATGGGAACAGGTGGATCCTCACAGCTTAACCACCGGAAAGGTGTGTTGCTTCAAGCAA
>JAFUDD010000291.1 GCA_017459315.1 Clostridia bacterium
CGGCGCAAGACGGCGCAGAACCGCCTTGATGCGGGCAAGCAGCTCGTTGGAATCGAACGGCTTTGCGATATAGTCATCTGCGCCGAGCTCCAGGCCGCGCACGCGTTCACCGGTATCGCCCTTAGCCGTGAGCATGATCACCGGCGTAGTGCTTTCCTTGCGAATATCATGCAGGATCTGCCAGCCGTCCTGCCCCGGCAGCATGACATCCAAGATCACAAGCGCCGGCTTGACGGCACGGAACGACGGCAGCGCATCGTAGCCGTTCGTACAGGTAACAACTTCGAAACCCGCCTTTTTCAAGTACAATTCAATAATGGCAAGAATGTTTCTGTCGTCGTCAATGACAAGAATGGTGTTGATATTGTTCTCCATGGTTTCCTCCGTCATTCTATTGCTTCGACGCGAATGCCGTTCTGTTCGAGCAGCTCCGCTGTTACGCCGTTTCCCTCCCGCAGCGTTCCCGAAAACGTGCCGTCGTAAATGCGGCCCTTGCCACACGACGGACTTTTGGATTTCAGCAACGCCATTTCGCAGCCATACAGCCGCGCGATCCGAAGGGTCTCCTCGGCGCCCAAGGTGAATGCCTTCGTTTGGTCTGTGCCATCCTTTGCTGTCACCGTTCCCGCCGCCGTTCGTTCACACGGAACGCGCGGACACGGCAAGCCGCCGAGCATTTCGGGACACACCGGAACGGCCTGTCCTTCCCGCACGAGCGCCGCCGTTTCCTCGTGAACACGAACAGCGCCATCATACCGGCAGCGAAAGCCTGCAAGGCAAGCACTTACCAAAATCATTGCATACTACCTCAATTTAGTGGCATTATTTTAACACAAATTTATCGGATTGTCCATAGTTTGTTCATACCCTTTCTTATAATCCTATTTGGATTTTACAACTTTGCCGCAATTCAGGCAGTAAAGAACGGTGCGACATATAAGATCGGCGCGGTAAAGGCCGAACGGAAACGGTCTATATGCCCCGTTTTTCGGTTCGCGCCCTCAAACGGCCATGCATTGCAGAAATATATTGGCATTTGGGGTACCGTTTCGGACGGAAGTGTGCTATACTAAAAAAGAAATCTTGGGGAGGATATGAACATGAATTTTTATATGCCTGTTAGACTCATGACCGGACGCGGCGTCGTTGCGGCCAACGCCGATCTGATCGCATCCTTCGGCAAAAAGGTCCTGCTGGTAACGAGCGGTTCCGCCGCCAAGCGCAGCGGCGCGCTCGACGATGTGACAAGTGTATTGCAAGATAAAGGCATCGCGTATACCGTGTACGACGGTATTCAGCCGAATCCGACCATCGCCTCCTGCATTGAGGCCGGACGCAAAGGTGCGGAGTTCGGCGCGGAGTTTGTCATTGGCATCGGCGGCGGTTCACCGCTGGATGCGTCCAAGGTCGTCGCCGTCTGCGTGACGAACCCGACGTATGAATCCGCCGATCTCTATAAGCTGCAATGGGCAAACAAGCCTGTCCCGGTCGTTCTGATCGGCACCACCTCCGGCACCGGCAGCGAGGTTACGCAGATTTCGGTCATCACGAATCCGAATGGCAACAAGGTCGGCATGCGCAGCGACGATCTGTACGCTGCCGCAGCATTCGGCGATCCTCGCTATACCGAGTCGATGCCGCTGTCCGTCACCGCCACGACCGGTGTGGACGCGCTGTGCCACTGCGTTGAAAGCTATCTGAACAAGAAGGCAAGCGATATTTCCAGAGCGATTGCCTTGCAGGGCATTAAAGAACTGATGCCGCTTTTGAACAAGGTAGCCGAAGGACATTTGCCGACTTCTGACGAACGCGAAACGCTGTATAATGCTTCGATTTTGGGCGGCATGGCGATCTGCATTACCGGCACCGTTGCGCCGCATGCCATCGGCTATCTGCTTTCGGAGAAATATAACGTGCCCCACGGCTTCGCCTGCGCGTCCTTCCTCCCCGCTCTGCTCGACCAGACCGAGGCTGCCGCGCCGTCACTTGCCGCCGCGTTCTATGCCGATACAGGCTATCAAAAAACCGACTATCTGTCCCTTGTCGAAAAGCTGTTGCCTGCGTATGATCTCCACATGACCGAGGAACAGATTCACGCCGCATCCCCGCGCTGGACGCTGCAAAACGGCAATATCGCCAAGACGCCCGGCACATGTGATCAAGCGGTCGTAGAAACGTTCCTTAGATCTGTGTTCGGAAAATAAAGCCATAAAAAGATAATTCCCGTCGGAAATGAACTGCACCCCATTTGTTAGACATGTGATATAATGCTAATAAGTGGCCGCTGTTGACCATTACATTGTTATATACTCATATACGTGCCGTTCTAATCACCAATATCACAAAATCACTCAGCCGTGCACACCCCGAGCCGGATCAGCACCGGCCAAAGATAC
>JAFUDD010000292.1 GCA_017459315.1 Clostridia bacterium
CTCCTTGGCCGGATCGGTCGCCGCCGTCTCTGTCGTGCCGCACGCCGCTGCCAGCAGCGTCAGCGCCGCCAATACAAGCATAAACCATCTTTTCATTTCAATTCCCCTCCGTGTCGATGCTTATTTTCCAAGCAGTTCCTTTATCTTGGCAATGATCGTCTTTGCCATAAACGCGCTGCCTTCATCGTTCGGGTGCAGGCCGTCGGCATAGTACGTGCTGAACGTATCGTCGTCAAGACGCATGCCCTCCAGATTCCAAAGATCGAGCGTTTCGATGCCGTTGGCTTCGCAGACCGCAAGGATCGCCTGCCGATAGTCCTCCATCGTGGCGCCCGCGCCGTTATACGGCGTCGTGGTCGGCGCACCGAGCTGCGCATCGTCGCGCTGCAGCGGCGTCGCAAACAGCAGCTTTGCGTTCGGATACTTTTCCTTCAAGCCCGCCACAAGCGTATTCAACGCGCCGTAAAATGTCATGGGGTCGGTATCGGTCGGCGTGCCGAGCGGCACATCGTTGCCGTAATCATTCGTCCCACCGAAGACAAAGATCAGCGCGCTGCGCTCGTCGATATCCGTATAGCGGCGCACGAACGCATACGGCCGCAGCGCCTCATCCGGCGGAACCGCGATCGTTGTGCCGGAACTGCCGACGTTTTGTGCTTTGATCACCCAGTCCTCAGCATTTAAGATGTTGACCCAAAGGTTTTCGGGATTTTCCACCCCGACGCCCTCGGTGATGCTGTCGCCAAGGCACGCGATACGGTATCGCTCCGGCTTCGGCGTTTCGGTCGGCGTCTGAGACTGCACGGCAGCTGTGCAGCCGAGCAGCAGGCAGGCAAGCAGCAAAGCAAATGTTTTGATTTTCATAGCGATCCTCCATTGAAGATCCGGTTTTATCATAACACGATTTTTCGGCTTCGCAACCGCCGCGCCGCAAGTTGCTTGCTTTGCGGCAAACCTTTGCGACGCAAAAATCCGTCCGCATGCAACGGACTGATTCGACGGAAGATTTTCGTTTATCGCTCCTCGCGGAAGTACGGCAAGCCGAGCGAGGCCGGGGGCTGATCCTCCTTGCGCTTGCGCAGGGAGACCATGATCAGCACGAACAGCGTCACGACGTAGGGCAGCATCTTGAACAGCTCCTGCGAGCTGCGGGTGAGGCCGCTGATGTAGAAATACATCCAGTACAGCACGCCGAACAGGTACGAGCCCCAGATCGCGCGGAGCGGCTTCCATGTGGCGAAGATGACGAGTGCGACGGCGAGCCAGCCGAGGCCCTCGATCGTGCCGTTGTTTTCCCACGTGCCCTTGATGTAGTTCATGACATAGTACAGGCCGCCGAAGCCGGAGATACCGCCGCCGATGCAGGTCGCAATATACTTGCTTGCGGTAACGTTGATGCCGACGGCGTCTGCCGTTGCGGTGTTTTCACCGACGGCGCGGAGCGCGAGGCCGTAGCGCGTCTTATTGAGGAAGAACCACAGCGCGACCGCGATCACAAGCACAACGTAGGTCAAGAAGCCGTAGCTGAACAGCAGCGTGCCGAGGCCGAAGCCGAGGCCCTTGGTCCAGCCGTCCACCATCGTGACGAAGTCGTTGGAGAAGCTGCGATACGCTTCCGACGCGACCTTGACGGAGACCTGGCCGACGCCGCCCGCCAGCTTATTCAAGGCGCCGCCGAAGAAGTTTGCCACGCCGGAGCCGAAGATCGTCAGCGTAAGGCCGGTGACGTTCTGGTTGGTGCGGAGCGAGATCGTGAGGAAGCTGTAGATCAGGCTGCCGAGCGCCGCCGCGATAAAGCACGCGACAAGCGACAGCGTGACCGACAGGAACGCGCTTGCGGTGATGCCGTGCGCGGGGCAATAGACGTTCTCATACAGGAATGACGCTGCAAGGCCCGCGATGCCGCCGAGGTACATGACGCCCGGAACGCCGAGGTTCAGGTTGCCGCTCTTTTGGGTGAGGATTTCGCCGAGCGCGCCATACATAATGACGGTGCCGAAAATGATGCCCGAATGAAGCAGCGTCGGAAACGAGGAAAGAAATGTTAAAAATCCCTGCATAATGCTGCCTCCTTATTTCTTCGCCTTCGTCAGACGGAAGCGGACCTTGTAGTTGATGAAGAATTCGCAGCCGAGGATGAAGAACAGGATCACGCCGGAAACGATCTGCGAAACGTATTCATTGAGGCCGAAATCGGTTGCGATCTGCGAGGCGCCCTTATCCATGAACGTGAGCAGCGCGGAAATCAGAATCATCACGAACGGGTTCATCTTGGAAAGCCATGCGACGATGATCGCGGTGAAACCTCTGCCGCCCGCTGTGCTTGTGGAGATCGTATGCGATACCGCGGAAACCGCTAAAAAGCCCGCGAAGCCGCAGATCGCGCCGGAGATCGCCATGGTGCGCATATACACGTTCTTCACGCGGATGCCCGCATAGCGCGCGGTGTTTTCGGAATCGCCGACGACGGCGATTTCATAGCCCTGCTTGGTGTAGTTCAGATACACATACATGCCCACGGCAAGCAGCAGCACGATGACCGCAAGCCAGCCGTAATCGGCATTGTAGCCGTCGGAGAACATGTTGCCGATCCAGCCGACGTTCTTGACCGCGCCGGCACGGTTGATGACGCCGACGGAGTTCGAGCCCGGCGGGTTCTCCCACCGCGCGACGCAGTAAGAGGTGAGCTGAATCGCAATGTAGTTCATCATCAGCGTGAACAGCGTTTCATTCGTGTTCCATGTCGCCTTGAAGAAGCCGGGCAAAAAGCC
>JAFUDD010000293.1 GCA_017459315.1 Clostridia bacterium
AACTCCGGGTCAACGGGAATCATGATACTGTCGGCTGCGACAAATGCGTTTTGCGTCAGAATGCCGAGGCTCGGAGAACAGTCGATCAAAATATAGTCATACAAGGGGCGAACCTTGTTCATGTAGGATTTCAGCAGCGTCACAGCCGCGGGATCGTCTTTGATCGAATACTCAAAGCTGAGAAGATCGACATTGGCGGGCATTACATCCACATGGTCGATAGGGTTGGTCTGAATACCTTTTCTAGGATCTACAAGCACGTTGTTCTTGGACAGCATCATGGCATCGCGGATAGTGAACTTTTCCCGCGTCTTCGGAACACAGTTCAGTCCGCGGGTCAGATTGCCCTGACCGTCGAGATCAACAAGAAGAACGTTTCTGCCGTGCTGCGCGAGACCTGCGCCGACGTTGATGGTCGTAGTCGTCTTTGCGACGCCGCCCTTTTGATTTACAACTGCAATAACTTTGGTCATGATGAAAAGTCTCCTCAAGAATTCTATAGACTGAGATTTACACTTCATCCGACTGCTTTTTGATGAGTAAGCACATATCGTTCGATCCCCATATTCCATCGGGCCGCGCAATGCTGTGAAGCGTTCAACGCGGAAGTATCATGTATCCTGTGTGCCATCTTCGCGTCCCCGAAGAATCACTTCAGATTGTTGCGCCGTTCCAGATCGCCAGTCGGATGGCTTGCCGCTCTTGCACACGGTTCGTATCGGATAAAGCTCTGTTCAGTTGCCAAGGTAAGAGAGATTCCTCTCTGCCTTACATGGCAAAAAAACAGAATTTACCCGACTTTATACATGATTTTTTACAAAACAAATTTCAACCAATGAAAGTGCAAAAAAAGAAAAATAAAAGAAAACCGTATCAATAAGTCTATTGTTTTTGAGGAAATGCGAATATGTATAAAATGAATTGCAGTAAAAATGCAGTAAACGGTTCAAAGTGACAAAATTTATCGATGAATATATATACGAACGCAAACAATTCTATGAATTGAGTGTAAAGCAACAAAACGATGACAGAAAAAAGTGAAAGCCCCGAAAACGCAGTGTTTTCGGGGCTTTTTGGCGTACCCGGGAGGATTCGAACCTCTGGCCTACAGAGTCGGAGTCTGTCACTCTATCCAGCTGAGCTACGGGTACTTATTCACTTTTTTCTGCATAAATCGGCTGGTTAGGTAGTTAGAGTCGGAGTCTGACGCTCTATCCAGCTGAGCTACGGGTACATTTTTGGGGGAGCGCGGCTGGGCCGGACTCGCTCCCCGTCTTTCGACGAGGGGTATTATACCACATCGGTTTGCCGTTGGCAAGAGGTGAAAAACGAAAAGTCGCGCAGCAGGGATGTCCCTCGCGCGGGGCCGCGGCAATCCCGTTTCTGCCGCGCCGGTCGATGGGACTGGAACCCATACGCTTTGGGACGGAGGGAATGTCCGGCACGAGGAAAAGGAGAAGCCGCAAAGGTGGCAAATTTTGGCGCCGGGGCAAAAATGCGTCCGATTTATGACCGAAATGCAAAGATTTCGGCGGTCCGCTTGCAAGATGAGACAAGGGGCGGTATAATTCGATTTGAGGTGAATGTGTATGGAAAGCAAACCGATTGTGAATTCCGATCTGATCGGGTCGTTTCTTTCGATAGAGCTGCCCGGCTTTGCGGGCAAGCGCAAGCCCGAAAAATGCCGCGTGCATTATTTGGAAATGGGGCGCGGCGAGCCGCTGCTGCTCGTCCACTCGGTCGGTCAGTCGATCTACACCTGGCGCGCCATGATGCCGATTTTGGCGCAGTATTACCGCGTCATCGCCATCGACCTGCCGGGCTTCGGGCACTCCGACCGGCCCTATTCGCTGAGCTACTCGATGGATGAAATGGCGGATGTGCTGCTTTTGATCATGGACGCTTTGCATCTGCCCGCGACGCACATTTTGGGCTGCACGATGGGCGGCATGTATGCGCTCTACGCCATGACCAAAATGCCGATCCGCTTCAACAAGGTGATCGCCCTGACGCCGAGCGGCATCAGCAAAAACTATCCTTTGCGCGTGCGCGGGCTCGAAGGGCCGTTCGGCTTCTTCTTCCGCGAATCCTACGGCAAAAAGCAGTTCAAAAAGTATCTGCCTTTGTTCTACTACGACGCGACGATCCCGAACGATACGGTCGTGCAGCAGTATTTTTCGACCTGCGACGATTTCGCGTCGCGGCAGGCGATCATGTATGCAGTGCGCAACTTTGACGAGGAACCGGTTTTGAAGGCCATGGAATCCTGCGACCACGAGGTGCTGATCCTTTGGGGCGAGGAGGACCGGCTTGTGCCGATGGACAAGCTGTTTGAGATCAAAAAGACGATCCCGAACGGCGTATACCACAGCCTCCGCAACGTCGGACATTGGATGCACGAGGAAAAGGCCGAGATGCTCTCGGAGATCGTGGATCGCTATATCCAGTACCGGGGGACAAACGAGTGATCGAGACCTTTGCCCTCGGCGATATCGTGCAGATGAAAAAGCCGCACGCCTGCGGCACGAACGAATGGGAGATCACGCGCGTCGGGGCGGATATCAAAATCAAATGCCTTGCCTGCGGGCGCGTCGTGATGCTCGACCGGCAGGACTTTATCCGCATGGGGAAAAAGGTGCTTTTGCACAAAGAGGAAGAACGGGCATGAAACCAACGAACGGGGCAAACCTGACGGCGCTGCGGCGCATCGTCGAACGGCGCAATGAAACGCTGCCGGGCGGTGGGCTTTGGCGCGCCTTCGATCTGCTGATCACGCTGCTCGGCGTGGTTGTGTTTGCACTGGCCGTGCGCGGCGTGCTCGCCGAGCCGGTACGCGTGGACGGCACCTCGATGCTCGACACCCTGCAGCACAACGATTATCTGTTTGTCGAAAAGCTGTCCTACCTGTTTTCGACACCGAAGATCGGGGACGTGGTGATCTGCTACTATCCCGACGAATACTATACCGCCAACGCGAAGTCCTACAACACGCGCGTCAAGCGCGTCGTGGCGACGCCGGGCGACACGGTGCAGACCATCGACGGTCTTGTATACGTCAACGGCACACCGCTGGAAGAAGGCTACCTCGCGCCGTTTGCCTACGGCCGCACAAACGGCATCGAAAATCCGATCACGGTCGGGGAAAATGAAGTGTATGTGCTCGGCGACAACCGCGTCAATTCCAACGACAGCCGGAACGTCCTTGTCGGCGCGATCCCGATGGAGCGCATCGTCGGCAAGGTGCATTTCGTCCTGTTCCCCTTCTCCCACTTTCACGGGGTAACATCATGGAAATGATCGAAAGCCGCAGCACGCGGCTCAGAAAATCGCATAAGGCGCAGTCCGTTCTGCGCACGCTGAGCGCCATAGCCATCGGCCTTGCGCTTGTGTTCGGGTTGCTGCTCGGCTGGTTCTCGCCGGTCTACATCGCCGACCCCTCGATGGCGCCGACGTTGAAAAAGGACGAAACCGTCCTTTATGACCGCCTGTATAAGCACTTTTTCACGCTGCGCCGCAGCGACATGGTCGTGTTCCGCGACCCGCAAACCGGCGCGCTCTTAATCAAGCGCATCGTGGGCCTGGCGGGCGAAACCGTGTCCGCAGAAGACGGTATGCTGCTGATCAATGAGCAATACATGCTCAGCGAATATGACTATCTCTCCCCTGCCCGGTTTTCGATCAAGCCGACAAAGGTGCCGGACGGCTGCGTATACGTCCTGTCCGACGACCGCAACTACGGCGAGGACAGCCGCAATCCCGCCATCGGCTGCGTTCCGCTTGCCGATATTCTCGGCGTGGTGCGCGTGCGGCTCGACCGGTTCACCCTCTTTTCCAGCGGTAATTGAGCATGAAGTCCTTTGACGCATATTTTTTCGATCTCTACGGAACGCTTGTCGATATCCATACCGATTTTCGGATGCCCGGCCTTTGGCGCGGGCTTTCGTGCTATATGGCCGCGCACGGCGCCGAATGGTCGCCGCAGGCGCTGCACCGGATGTATGAACGGGAGGTCGCCGCGCGGGAAGCCGCGATGCGCGCCGCTAACCCGCGTCCGTCGTTCTGTCCCGAAATCGACATGGGAGACGTTTTTCGCGCCATGTACGCCGCACGCAACGTCGATGCGGACGACGCGCTGATCGCCTCGACCGCATGGGATTTCCGGCAGCGCATGACAAGCCATCTGCGCGTCTATGCCGGGGCAAAGGCGCTGCTGTCCGCCCTAAAGCAGCAAGGCCGCGTCGTGCTTGTTTCGAACGCGCAATCGCTGTTCACCCGGCCGGAGCTGGAGCTGCTCGGCCTTTCGGACGCGTTCGACGCGATCTATATATCCTCCGAGTGCGGCTGCCGCAAGCCCGATCCGGCCTTTTTCCGCATGGCCGCGGAGCGGTTCGACCTTGACCCCGCCCGCTGCCTGATGATCGGCAACGACCCCGTATGCGATGTTGGCGGGGCCGTAAACGCCGGGCTTGCCGCCTGCTATATTCGCTCCGCCATCTCCCCCAAGGACGCGCCGCCCGCCTGTCCGGAGGCACAGTACAATCTCCCGAACATGAATCTGCGCGCGCTGAAAGCCCTGCTGACGCAGAAGAAGGAGGACGCATGAACCCCTCCCGCCTGACGGAAAACGTCTGCGACGTGCTTGCCGAGCAGCAGATCAAGCTCGGCAGAACCGACGCCGCCGTGTCGCTCTACTACCCGCTGTCCTCGCTGAACCGCTTTTTCGACGCCGATGACGACGCCGCTGCCATGCAAAGCCGCCTGTCCGATTGGGCGGGCACGCTTTCGGACACGCTCGGCGTCCCCGCCGTGGCGCACGCCGGGGACATGTTTTCACTGACCTTTCCGCCGAAAGCGCAGACGTATATCGAAGCGCATGCGTCAAAGAACGACTTTCTGCGTGCGCTCGTCGAAGCCGTTTCGCGTCACGGCACGACGATGGAGGACGTGCTGGCGGTGTTTCACCGGTACGCCGAACACGTCGCGGTCGAGCCGAAAACGGATCGGGACTTTGATGTGCTCGTTTATTTTCCGGACGGCGTGCCGGACGCCTACCGCTACTGTCTGACCGACGAGGGCTGTCACATCATCTACCATCGCTTCACCGCGGAGGATTATTTCGATTTCTACCCGGAGGATCGCTGATATGGACCGTGTCGAACGCATTACTGCCATGGAGCAGCTGATGGACGAAGCGGCTGCCGCGCTTTCCGCGCTGGACTCCGCCCTGACCGCGTATGAAGCCGCCCGCCCCGCGCTGCAGCAGCTTGCCGATTACTATGACGGCGACTGGAAAGCCGACTTTGCCGCCGACGAAGCGGGCGAGCTGCCCAAGGACTTGAAGCGCGGCGTGCTCAGTGAGGACGGCCTATGGAATCTTTTGGAGGACGCGCGGAGCATCGAAGCCCGCATGGCGGCGCTCTGCGGCACGAAACAGGAGGGAACCCATGCAAGTACGTTTTGCTGAACCGAAGGATTTTGACGCCGTCAACGCACTCCGCAGGCAGGTGAGCGAGCTGCACGCGGCGGGCAGGCCGGAAACCTTCAAAGCAGGCTTTTGCGACGAAATGCGCGACCTGCTCTATACGTTCGCGGATGATTCGGAAAAGGCGATCCTTGTCGCCGACGCAGAAGGCTCTGTCGCAGGCTATGCGATTCTGCATGCTGTCTGCAAACCGGAAAACCCGTTCATGGTCGAGCGCCGCTATATCGACATTGACGAATTCGGCGTGGACGAAGCCCACCGTCGGCAGGGCGTCGGCAGGGCGATGATCGACTTTATCCGAAGCTATGCCGCACAGCAGGGCTGTTCGCACGTCGAGCTGAATATGTATGAATTCAACCAAAGCGCGCTGCGGTTCTACGAGTCCGTCGGCTTTACGACCTACCGGCGCTATATGGAGCTGCCGGCACAAGGCGTGCCGAAGCAAGCGCAAACGCCGCTGACCCCGAACGAATACCAGCATCTTGCCCTGCGCACCCTGAACCCCGCGCTGACCGAAAAGGACGTGCTGCTCAACGGCGTCATGGGGCTTTGCGGCGAGGCGGGCGAGGCCATCGACCTTGTGAAAAAGCACCTTGCGCAGGGACACGCGCTCGACAGGGCGCAGCTTGCCAAGGAGCTCGGCGACGTGGCGTGGTATCTGGCCGAAACCGCGTATGCCATCGGATATGATTTGGAAACCGTGCTGCGCGGGAATATCGACAAACTCCGCGCCCGCTACCCGGAAGGGTTCGACGCGGATCGTTCGCAGCATCGGAAAACGGACGACGAATAAACGCCCCCGGGCGCGGACGCGCTGCCCGCGCCGAACAAACGACAATACAACTCACATGCAAAAACCCGGCTGTTCGGTTCACAGCCGGGTTTTGGTTTCCTTATGCAGTTTATTCCGCTTTCACCAATACAACGCTCTTGGCCGGAACGGTGACCGTGCCGGTCTGCGCGCCCTCAGCGTTCCAGAGGCCGGTAAACGTGCCGTCCGGCAGCGTGACCGTGATCGGCGCGTCAGTCGGGTTCGCGGCGGCAAAGCCGAGGATCGTTTCGCCGTCCCTGTAGGTCAGCGCGATCGCGTTCTGCTCGAGCAGCTCGCCGGTCACTTCGCTGTTGTACACCCACGGGTTCGCCTTGCGCAGCCGAATCAGCGCCTTATAGAACTCGACCGTTTCCAGCGCGGCGCTGCCTTCCTGCAAAGCGTCCCAATCGAGGTTGTTCACCGCGTCGGAGGACTTATAGCTGTTCTCGTCGCCGTCCTTGGTGCGCAGCATTTCCTCGCCCGCGAGCCAGAACGGTGTGCCCTTGCTGAGCAGCACCATCGAAGCGCCGAGCCGGTTCATGGCGATGCGCTGCTCCTCGGTCGCGTCCGGCGCGCCGTTTTGCAGGATATCCCACAGCGTGCGGTTGTCGTGCGAGGACATGTAGTTGATGATCAGCGCGTCGTTGACCTTCCAGCTCACGCCGGCGCCCTCCGCGCCGCCGGTCATGCCGAACAGCACCTTGTTCGCGTTGCTCTTGGAGGCGTCGCCGCTGATCCAGCCCTTGGCCTTGGCGTCGAATACGCTGCCCTTCAAGCCGTCGCGGATCGCGTCGTTGAACACGGCGACCGCGCCGATGGCGCCTTCCGACGCCGTGACCTTGCGGATGTTCGCCTGCGTTGCCTGCTGCTTGCTGCTCAGCGGCGACGTGCCGCCGGTCCAGCCCTCGCCGTAGAGGATCGTCTGCGGGTTGTTCGCATGGACGGCGACCTCGATAGCCTGCATCGTGTCGATATCGTGTAGGCCCATCAGGTCGAAGCGGAAACCGTCGATCT
>JAFUDD010000294.1 GCA_017459315.1 Clostridia bacterium
GGTCGAACGCGCATGGATCTTGTCGTCGACAAGGTGATGCAGCTTGAGGTAGTACATATAGCCGACGCTGACGCGGTTCTCAAACGGCTCGCCGGTGCGGCCGTCGTACAGGACGGTCTTGCCGTCCTCGCTCCAGCCGGACTTCACCAGCAGGTCCTTGATATCCTGCTCGCTCGCGCCGTCAAAGACCGGCGTAGCGATCTCGATGCCGAGGCGCTTGCACGCCATGCCGAGGTGCAGCTCCAGGATCTGACCGATGTTCATACGCGACGGAACGCCCATCGGGTTCAGAACGATCTGCAGCGGCGTGCCGTCCGGCAAAAAAGGCATATCCTCTTCGGGCAGGATGCGGGACACAACGCCCTTGTTGCCGTGGCGGCCTGCCATCTTGTCGCCGACGGAGATTTTGCGCTTCTGCGCGATATAGACACGGACGCTCATGTTGACGCCGGGCGCCAGCTCGTCCTTGTTCTCACGGGTGAAGATCTTCACGTCCACGACCACGCCGCCTTCGCCGTGCGGCACGCGCAAAGACGTATCGCGCACGTCGCGCGCCTTCTCGCCGAAGATCGCGCGGAGCAGCCGCTCCTCGCTCGTCAGCTCGGTTTCGCCCTTCGGGGTGACCTTGCCGACAAGGATATCGCCCGAGCGCACCTCCGCGCCGGGGCGGATGATGCCCATTTCGTCGAGCTGCGCCAACGCGTCCTCGCCGATGTTCGGGATATCGCGGGTGATTTCTTCGGGCCCGAGCTTCGTTTCACGCGCTTCGATCTCATGCTCCTCGATGTGGATGGACGTGTAGGCGTCCTCCTTGACGAGCTTTTCGGAGATCAGAACGGCGTCCTCGTAGTTGTAGCCCTCCCACGTCATGAAGCCGATCAGGATGTTGCGGCCGAGCGCGATCTCGCCGCCCTGCGTCGATGCGCCGTCGGCAATGATGTCGCCCTTCTTGACGCGCTCGCCCTTTTCGACGATCGGGCGCTGATTCAGGCAGGTGCCCTGGTTCGAGCGGCGGAACTTCAACAGCTTGAACGTATGCGGCACGCCCGCGTCGCTCTCAATGATGATCGTATCGGCGGAAACGTAGGTGCACACGCCGTCGCAGTCCGCGCGGACGGTGATGCCGGAGTCGGCCGCGGCCTTGTGCTCCATGCCCGTCGCCACAACCGGCGCTTCGGGCTTTAAGAGCGGCACCGCCTGACGCTGCATGTTGGAGCCCATCAGCGCGCGGTTCGCGTCGTCGTTTTCGAGGAACGGAATCATGGCCGTTGCGACGGAAACGAGCTGCTTCGGAGAAACGTCGATGTAATCGACTTCGTTGTTCTTGACTTCAATGATCTGATCGAGGCGGCGCGCCACCAGACGATCCTTCACAAACCAATGCGTCGCGGGATCGATGGGCTCGTTCGCCTGCGCGACGACGGAGCCTTCCTCCTCGTCCGCGGTGAGGTACACGATCTCGTCGGTGACGATGCGGTTCTTGCGGTCGATCACGCGGTAGGGCGCTTCGATAAAGCCGTACTCGTTGATCCGCGCGTAGGTGGACAGCGAGTTGATCAGGCCGATGTTCGGACCTTCCGGCGTCTCGATCGGGCACATGCGGCCGTAGTGCGAATAGTGCACGTCGCGGACCTCGAACGTCGCGCGGTCACGGTTCAGACCGCCGGGGCCGAGAGCCGAAAGACGGCGCTTATGCGTCAGCTCGGACAGCGGGTTCGTCTGATCCATGAACTGCGAAAGCTGCGAAGAACCGAAGAACTCCTTGATCGCCGCGGTGACCGGGCGGATGTTGATGAGGCTCGACGGCATCACCACGTCCATGTCCTGAAGACCCATGCGCTCGCGCACGACGCGCTCGAGGCGGGTGAGGCCCACGCGGATCTGGTTCTGGAGCAGCTCGCCGACCGAACGGATGCGGCGGTTGCCGAGGTGGTCGATATCGTCCGTGCGGCCGAGGCCGTAGGGCAGGTCGATCAGATACGAAACGGAAGCGACCATGTCGTCCGGCACGATGTGGTGCGGGATCAGATCGAGGTAATGATCGCGCAGGTATTCCTTTAATTCATCCGGCGTCTTTTCGCCCGCGTCCTGAAGCAGCGCCAGCAGCGTCGGGATATGCACGTCCTCGTTGAGGCCGGCTTCGATCGGGTCGAACGGGAGGAAGCCCGCGGCGGACGCGAAGTTGTTGCCGACGACCTTGACCCGGCCCGCTTCGGTGCGGACGTAGACCGCGTTGATGCCCGCGTTCTGGATCGCTTCTGCGGTCGCCTTGTCGATGGTCATGCCTTCCTCGACGAAGATTTCGCCGGTGGTCTCGTTGATGACCGTCTCGTCCGCGATCTGATCGCGGATACGCGCTTTGAGGGCGAGCTTCTTATTGAATTTATAGCGGCCGACGCGCGCGAGGTCATAGCGGTTGTCGAAGAACAGGCTGTGGAGCAGGTTGCGGGCGCTCTCCTCTGTGGGCGGCTCGCCCGGACGCAGACGGCGATAGATCTCCACAAGACCGTCGGTGACGGACTTGCCGGGATCCTTATTCAAGGTAGCCTCGAGGCGCTCGTCGTTGCCGAGCACGTCAAGGATTTCCGCGTTCGTGCCGTAGCCGATGGCGCGGAGCAAGGCGGTGATGAAGATTTTGCGCTGACGGTCGATCTTGACGTACAGAAGACCGTTGGAGTCGGTTTCGTATTCGAGCCACGCGCCGCGGTTCGGGATGACCTGACTGGAGAACAGATCCTTGCCCATCTTGTCGGTGGTGACGGAATAGTAGGCGCCCGGAGAACGCACGAGCTGGGAGACGATAACGCGCTCCGCGCCGTTGATGATGAAGGTGCCCTGCGGCGTCATGAGCGGGAAATCGCCCATGAACACTTCCTGCTGCTTGACCTCGCCGGTTTCGCGGTTGATTAAACGAACCGTGACCCGAAGCGGCGCAGCATAATTGACATCGCGGTTTTTGCTTTCCTCGATAGAATACTTCGGCTTGTCCAGATCAATACGATAGTCCACGAACTCCAAAACGAGCTTGTTGGAGAAATCGACGATCGGGGAAATGTCGTGAAAAACTTCCTTCAGATCCTCTTTGAGGAAGCGGTAGTAGGAATTTTTCTGGACCTCAATGAGATCGGGCATTTCGAGAACTTCCGAAATACGGGAGAAGCTCTTTCTTGTCCGTTTTCCCATCTTTACGTCATGCATCATCGCGTTCACTCCTTGCCGATGCTCTCGCATCCTGATAATTTCGGGCGATTTCTCCCACCCGAGGGAGCACCTTTTTTTCGACCTCTGCTCCGATTACGCGCTTTTCCCCTACCCCACCGAACCGGTGTGGCAAGGGATACTTTTAGGCATAATTACACAGTATGTCTATCATAATGCAATCATGAAATATAACACAAAGAATACCGCCTGTCAAGCGGTATTTTCGGTGTTTTTACAATCTTTTTTCAATGGATCGAGTGGGGAAGGAACGACACCCGGCTCGGCTTTGATTGACTCGTTTGTTTTGCAGCTCTGCCATCGCTTCGGCAAATGGACGCGTCCGTTCTTCCTGCGCGTCCTGCATCCCCATTTCCAAGGCGCGATACAGTGCCGACCGTCCTTGCATCTTTTCGCAGGTTTCCATGTCCCTTGCGTTCAAATCAGGGGTTCCGCTTCCATTATTCATTTCAAGCTGTTCCATGTATCGTTCTTCTCCTGTATGACAGATTTGGGGTTAATCGGCAGATAAATCGAAAGATCCTCCCTGAAGGAGAATCTTTCAAAGCCCGCGCCGTCGGCGCGAATATCACGTTTCTCAGCTCAGCTCAAACGCGCCGGTATACAGCTGATAATACTTGCCCTTTTCTTTGAGCAGCGCGTCGTGCTCGCCGCGCTCGATGATCTCGCCGTGCTCCAGCACCATGATGCAGTTTGCATTGCGTACCGTGGAGAGGCGGTGCGCGATGACGAACACCGTGCGGCCCTTCATCAGCGCGTCCATGCCGCGCTCGATCAGCTTTTCGGTACGCGTGTCGATGGAGCTTGTCGCTTCATCCAGAATCAGCACCGGCGGGTCGGACACCGCCGCGCGCGCAATCGAGATCAGCTGCCGCTGGCCTTGGCTGAGGTTCGCGCCGTCCGCGACAAGCTGCGTATTGTACCCGTCCGGCAGGTGCGAAATGAAGAAATGCGCGTTGGCGATCTTCGCGGCGCGGATGCACTCCTCGTCGGTCGCGTCCAGCTTGCCGTAGCGGATGTTCTCCATCACCGTGCCGGTGAACAGGTGCGTATCCTGCAAGACCATGCCGAGCGACGAGCGCAGCGCGTTCTTTTTGATCTCCCGGATCGGAATGCCGTCGTAGGTGATCGTGCCGTCCGTAATGTCGTAGAACCGGTTGATCAGGTTCGTGATCGTCGTCTTGCCCGCGCCCGTGGAGCCGACAAACGCGATCTTCTGCCCCGGCTTGGCGTACAGCGTGAC